>SLFX01000015.1 GCA_007124045.1 Candidatus Delongbacteria bacterium
ACGAGCAGTTCGAGGTATGGCTGACAGTACCGATAGATGATTATTTTATTAGAATAGGGGATGATATTCAGAACCGCATTTATCAGGGAACTGATTTTGACTATTCGAACCGGGGCGACAGAATCGATATATTTCCCCTTGTGAAGTCTTCGGAATAGAGAGCGAAAACTAAGTAAGTCTTTTATTCTGAATAAACTACCTTTGAATTCTCGCCGAGCCTCCTTTGGCTATATCCTCGACAGTTCTCAGATCGGCCATCGAAGTGTCGCCGGGGTATGTTGCCACGAGGGCTCCGTGAGCCCAGCCGAGCATTAGTGACTCCTGAGGGGGTCTTCCGGTCAGAAAGCCGTAAAAAAGACCCGAAGCAAAACCGTCCCCGCATCCGACCCTGTCATACACATCAATATCGCACACAGGAGCTTTATAACTTTGACCGTCATACCATAGTACGGCGCTCCAACTGTGCCTGTTCGCCGAGTGTACTTTTCTAAGGGTCGTAGCCACAGCTTTTATGTTAGGGAATCTTTCTTTCACCGTCTTTATCATTTCGAGGAATGTTTCGGGATCAAGTTCGCCCCTGTTTTTTTGATCTTCAGGCTGATCGATGCCCAGTCCCAGTTGGAGATCCTCCTCGTTGCCTACAAGAAAATCCGTGTATTCAACTATGCTGCTCAAAACGGCTTGCGCCTTCTTTATTCCGCCGCATGCAGACCATAGTTTTGCGCGGTAGTTGAGGTCAAACGATGTGACGGCGCCGTTCTTCCGCGCTGTTTTCATGGCCTCCAATATAACTTCCGGCGTACTCTCCGAAAGAGACGAAAAAATGCCTCCTGAATGAAACCAGCGGATGCCGTTTTTAAAAATATTTTCCCACTCGAAAGAATCTTTATTTAAAAGTCCGGCGGCCTCATTTGCCCTGTTGTAGAAAACAACGGGCGGGCGGATCCCGTAACCGCAGTCGCTCCAGACTTGTGCGATATTCGGCCCGCGGACTCCGTCGTGAGTAAAGTGAACATAATAGGGATGAACACCGGATTCGCGGATGACATTTTTTACTTTTTCTGCAAGCGGCAAACCGTCAACCATAGCGCCTGCTATAGCCGTGCGCAGTTTAAAGCATGCAGACAGGTTCGCTGCGACATTATATTCACCTCCGGATACATGGATTTTATAGCTATCCGCCATTGAAAAAGGAACTGTGCCGGGGTCTAAACGAACAACGATCGCCCCGAGAGAGAGAAGATCGTGTTTTGAATTTTCAGAAGATATTATTTCCAGTTTAGACATTTTTTCTCCACTTGTAATTATTTTATATCGAATAGCTGGACGAACTGGTCGCGCCGCTTTCTTCGGTCCATGCCGTGTGAAAGTATTCTCCTCTCGGCCTGTCCGTTCTTTCGTAAGTATGCGCGCCGAAAAAATCCCTCTGAGCCTGAAGAAGATTAGCGGGAAGCCTTGAGCATCGAAAACCGTCAAAATAACTAAGCGCGCTTGTCATAGCGGGAACGGGAATGCCGTTCTGCGCGGCAGTGATCACCGCTCTTCTCCATCCTTTTACCGCATTCTTAATCTCTTTTACAAAATACGGATCGAGCAGTATATTCTCTATATCCGGGTCGTTATCGAAAGCTTCCTTGATCTTTTTTAAAAAAACAGATCTTATTATGCATCCGCCTCTCCAGATAAGCGCAATATTCCCGAAATTCAGATCCCATCCGTATTTCTTATCGGCGGCTTTCATCAAATTAAAACCCTGGGCGTAGGAAACGATCTTGGAAGCGTAAAGAGCATCGCGTATATCGTTTATGAACTTTTTTTTATCGCCTTTGAACTTTTGAGGCTTTTCGATGTAAACCGCCGCCGCTTTTGTGCGTTCATCTTTAAGGCCCGACAGGCATCTGGCAAAAACAGATTCTGCAATAAGAGTAAGCGGCACACCGAGGTTAAAAGCGGTTATTCCCGTCCATTTCCCCGTTCCTTTTTGCCCTGCGGCATCAAGAATAGTGTTTATCACCGGTTCGCCGGACCCGTCTTTCTTCTTCAATATATCCGCCGTGATCTCAATAAGGTAACTGTTCAGTTTACCCTAGAAGGTTCAGATAATGGGAGACAGTTGTCGTGTTTCCCGCATCGTGAAGCTGTCCGAGAAACTTGTTGAATGATAAGATCTGACCTGAATAAAGCAGTCCCAGTTCGCAAACACTTTTCAAAAGCGCAGGTTTATCTACCCTTGTAATATGCAAAATATCCTTTGAGATCGTCGTTTCAATAATGGAATTTCTTATATAGTCCTTAAACCTCGATTCGTCATCGATCAATTCGCCAGCTCCCGGATATGCTCCGAACCAGACATACTGTTCAGGCGTAAAACCGAACTCATTTTTCATCTCGGAATAAGACCAGTGTACCATTTTTATCATTTCAAATCTGCCGGTCAAAGATTCGGTCAGTCCTTTGTGAAGAAGAAGCTGAGAGGATCCGAGAAGCACAAGTTTGATATTTGTCTTTTCTCTGCTGTCCCTGTCCCACTCAAGCTTGACCGTTTCACTCCAGTTCCTGATCTTTTGAATTTCGTCTAT
>SLFX01000081.1 GCA_007124045.1 Candidatus Delongbacteria bacterium
ACCTGTATCTATTCCTGGGAACAACGAAAGAATTTCACAATATTGCACCGAACCCGTTTATAATTATTGGTGTATTTTACCCGAAGAAGGAAATTCAAACGAGGCTGTTTTGAGTGAAATATTGACTTTACAAAGATATTTTATGTGATAGAAAGCAGGAAAGGCAATGTTATTAAAACCAAAAAGATTTTAAAGGTAACCAAATGAACGAAGCGGAAACGAGAGCGGAACTTATTGATCCGAAGCTGAAAGAAGCGGGCTGGGGCACGGTTGAAGGCTCAAAGGTCATGCGCGAATTCCATATTTCTCCGGGTAAGATCAGATCGGGCGCGGAAAGGCGCAGTGAGGCTGTTGCGGACTATATTCTCGTTTATAAGGGCAGAAAACTGGCTGTTATTGAAGCTAAAAGCTCTCACAAAGTGATTGGAGACGGTGTTGCTCAGGCAAAGGATTACGCTCAAAAGCTTCGTATTGATTATGCTTATTCTACCAACGGAAAAGAAATTTATCAGATATGTATGGATTCAGGCGCGGAGGGTATTGTTGAAAGATTTCCGTCACCTGATGAATTATGGGATATGACCGCCGGAGAGGTTAAGGCTGAAGCATCTGACGCCGCTATTTGGAAGTCAAGGTTTGAAAGCGTTGATCGGGGCGGAAATTATGAGCTCAGGTTCTACCAGGAGATCGCCATTCAGAGAGTTCTTGACGCGGTGGCTAACGGTAAGAAAAGAATGCTTCTTACTCTCGCAACGGGAACGGGCAAAACGATGATCGCTTTCCAGATCGCATGGAAGCTGTTTTATGCCCGATGGAACCTTAAAAGGGACGGCGAAAGAAGGCCTAGAATTCTCTTTCTCGCGGACAGAAATATTCTGGCGAATCAGGCATTTAATGCGTTCAATTCATTTCCCGAAGATGCGCTTGTTAGGATTAAGCCGTCCGAGATCAGAAAAAGAGGCTCGGTGCCTGTTAACGGCAGTTTGTTTTTTACGATCTTTCAAACCTTCATGTCAGGCGCGGATAATACTCCCTATTTCGGCGAATACCCTTCCGATTTTTTCGATCTTGTGATCATAGATGAGTGCCACAGGGGAGGAGCCAATGATGAAAGCAACTGGCGCGATATAATGCAGCATTTTTCCTCAGCGGTGCAGATCGGCCTGACTGCGACTCCGAAGCGCAAAGATAATGCCGATACTTACAAATATTTTGGCGAACCTCTGTATGTCTATTCGCTCAAAGAAGGCATAAACGACGGTTTTCTCACTCCTTTCAGGGTAAGGTCAATCCAGACTACGCTTGACGAATATACCTACGATACGGATGATTATGTTATAGAGGGTGAAGTAGAGGAAGGCAAAGTCTATAAAGAAACGGATTTCAACAGGATTATCGAGATCAAAGAGCGTGAGGCGAAACGGGTTGATATTTTATTGTCCGAGATTGATCAGAAACAGAAAACACTCGTATTCTGCGCCAATCAGGATCATGCGGCGGCGATCAGAGACCTGATAAATCAGAAAAAACAATCTTCAGACCCGAATTACTGCGTAAGGGTAACTGCCAATGACGGCAAGCTCGGAGATCAGTATCTTGAAGAATTCAAGGACAACGATAAAACGATCCCGACAGTTCTGACGACTTCTCAAAAACTTTCGACCGGAGTTGACGCGAGAAATGTAAGGAATATCGTACTTTTCAGGAATGTTAATTCAATGATCGAGTTCAAGCAGATAATCGGAAGGGGCACAAGGCTCTTTGACGGCAAGGAATATTTCACAATATATGATTTCGTTGGCGCAAGCAGGAATTTTTCTGATCCTGAATGGGACGGCGAACCGCTTGAACCTGTTATTTATGAACCGAGACTAAGGCCGGATAAACCTGACAGGGTAACAGATGGTAATGAGGAGTATAAGGTTCGCTCAAAACTCAAGATCAGGCTTAAGGACGGAAAGGAAAGAGAAATAGAGCACTTTTCACAGACTTCATTCTGGGATGCGGAAGGAAAACCGATAACGGCTCAGCAGTTCCTTGAGAGGCTTTACGGCAAACTTCCCGAGTTCTTCAAGGACGAGGATGAGTTAAGGCGGATATGGTCGGATCCCGGGACAAGGCAGATTTTTCTAAAGAAGCTTCAAAGTGCCGGCTACGGTATGAATCAGCTAAAAGAGCTTCAAAAAATTGTGAAAGCCGAAAACAGCGATCTTTTCGATGTTCTGGAATACATTTCATTCTCGGTCAGCCCGATCTCGAGGGAGGAGAGGGTCGCAAAAGCACAGCCTTTTATTTTCGGCGGGCTCGATAATAAGCAGAAGGAATTTCTTGAGTTCGTTCTTTCAAAATATATTGAGACCGGTGTTGAAGAACTTTCTGATGATAAACTTCCGGATCTTCTACGGATCAAGTACCTGAGCCTTAATGACGCTAGGGAAGTTCTGGGCGAACCTGCCACAATAAGAAATACTTTTATCAAATTCCAGAAGCATTTGTATTCCGCCACAGCTGATTAAAACCATCACACACCCCATATTCTGCATATTTTTATTGACAAGTTGCCGAAATAGTATTAAAT
>SLFX01000057.1 GCA_007124045.1 Candidatus Delongbacteria bacterium
ATCTTATCAAAGATCCGGCGTTGAGGAAAAAATTCGGGATAGCGGGACGAAAAACAGTTGAAGAAAAGTTTGATTTAATCAACGCTGCAGATTATATTGAGTATGTAATTAGAGAAGTTGTTCGTTGAATATAAGAGGAGTTTATGTGTAACCATGCATGTATAGAATTCGGAAAATCCTGCCTTTCAAATGCTGAAGTAACAAACAAGAATATCATTGAGGTCGGAGCATTTGATGTCAATGGCTCTTTGAGGACAGGCATTCAAGCTCTCGAGCCTTTGAGTTATCTGGGTGTTGATATTGCCCCCGGCCCGGGAGTTGATGAGTTATGTGATATCAATGATTTAGTCACTCGCTACGGAAAAGAGAGTTTCGATGTAGTTATCTGTACTGAGGTGCTCGAACATATTCGCAACTGGCGTGAAGCTGTCTCTAACTTGAAGAACATTCTTAGGCCAAATGGTGTTTTGATGTTGACAACCAGATCTAAAGGATTTTCGTACCATGGCTACCCATCTGACTTCTGGCGCTTTGAAGTAGATGACATGAATGTTATTTTTTCAGATATGATGATTGATGCAAATAAAAAAGATCCTTTGTCGCCCGGTGTGTTCGTAAAAACACGGAAACCTTCCTCATTCAATGAAGTTGACCTCGTTGATTATAAATTGTTCTCAATAGTAAGCCGGAGAAGGTGCAAAGATGTCAGCGAGTTCGAAATGATGGTTTTGAAGCCCTTTTACAAGATCATTTTAATTATAAAGGGATTTTTGCGCATGCTCTCGAAAAAAATATTGCCTGTTAAAATCAGGGCTAAATTAGAAAATATGATACTCAGTCAATATAGAAAGAGTCTGTGATTTTTTTATATGTATTATCATATTTTTTTCATATATTTAATTAACAAAATTCATTCAGCGGAAGGACATCATGAAAGACCTTACAATAATAATACCGGCTTACAACGAGGAAAAGGCTATCGGGAAAACACTCGGAAAACTTATGCCCGTTGCGGAAAAGAACGGATGGAAGATCACTGTCGTAAATGATGGCTCAACCGATAAAACGAAACATATCCTTGAACAGACGGAAGATATTAAGGTTCTAAACCACAAGGTAAACAAGGGTTACGGAGCTTCACTTAAGACCGGAATAGCCGATACAAAAACAGGTTTGATAGCTTTCTACGATGCCGACGGACAGCATAATCCCGAAGAGCTCGAAAAATTATGGAATGCATGGGACGATCAGGATATGATAGTGGGCAAAAGATCAAAAGGTTCTCATTTTTCAATTGCGAGAGCACCCGGAAAATGGATTCTCGGAAAGACAGCTAATTTCCTTGCGGGGAAAAAGATACCCGATCTGAATTCAGGACTCAGAATTGTAAAGCGTGACATAATAATGAATTATATTCAGCTTTTTCCCGATGGGTTCTCGTTTTCCACCACTTCGACAATAGCTTTTCTCGGTGATAAAAGAGAGGTTGAGTACATTCCAATAAAAACGGCCAAACGGATCGGGAACAGCAGTGTTAATCAGATAAAAGACGGATTCAATACCATCCTTCTTATAATAAGGCTCATAGTTCTATTCAATCCTCTGAAAGTATTTGTCCCGGCAAGTCTTTTCATGATCCTTATCAGCGTAATTTATGAAACAATATGGGGTTATATTTTAAGTCCGCACCTAAAACTGCTTCCCGGCGCACTCCTCACTTTTTTGACGGGAATAATCATTTTTTTCTTCGCCCTCATTATGGATCAGATCTCTCAGATAAGGAGAAATTCCATCGGGAAATAAATGAAAGAAAAGATCAAAAAAATATCTCTTATTCTTCTGATGTCTTTAAGCACGATCTGGATATTCTGGCTGTCGCTTACGCCGCTTATTGACAGGGACGGAACGAGATTCCACCTGCCTTTCGCGAAACTCTGGGCGGAAAACAGCTTTATGTATTTCAGACCCTATTTTGCTTATTACGACCTTAATATGCTCAATCTTAACTACCTGTATATGCTCGTTTTTAAGTTCGGGATGTCCGACCAGTTCACAAAAATAATACATGCAGCTTTCCTCATTGCGGGAGCATGTTTGATATTCAGATATTTTAAGGAAAAATACGGATTCAACTGGGGTGCTCTCTCATTTATAATGTATATAACGCTGCCGATCCACCAGAGACTTGCTTCCGAAGTTTATGTTGATCTCGGTCTTTTGTTTTTTTCTACTCTGTCTATTATATACTTTGTTAAATGGCTGGAAAGTGATTTTCAAAACAAAAAATATCTCATAATTTCAGCTCTCGGCGCAGGTCTCGGATTCGGTACAAAGTATAACGGAGTGATCTTCGCTTTCTTCATGACACTTTTTGTAGCTCTCGTAATATCCCGCGAACAGAAAAATGACAAGCTCGCCGTAAAATCAATGATGATCTACGGAACAGTTATTTTCATTGCCGTACTTCCCTGGCTTTTACGGAATTATATAAACTCGGGAAATCCTTTTTTTCCGCTTTTTAAATCAGTTTTTCCTTCTTCGATCACAATGCC
>SLFX01000128.1 GCA_007124045.1 Candidatus Delongbacteria bacterium
AGAAGAGTATATATCCCATAAGGGAACGGGCTTTCATCAGAATAAGCGGATCTTCAGTCTCGATACCGTAGTTAATAGCTTCTTCCGCATATTGCTCCGCAGGTTCTTCATCCTCATCAAATATCAGCTCGCCCAGTTCAATAAGTTTGAGTATCCTCGCTTTACCGGAGAGATTCTCTATTTCAGTCTCAAGCTTTGAGCGCTCTCCCGCATACATCAGGAGGACTGTCAGAAGGATAACTATTATTTTTCTCATAAATCATGCCCCTGCATTAAACTAAATGATAAATTTATACATTATTGTCGGTTTTATCAAGATAAATATTGATTCAGGCTTGATGTTTTATATGCTTTTTTCTTGACAAATCAAAGAAAATTTGCTATTATGTTTCTAAGTGCTTTTACTTACACTTCAATATCATTCAGAGGAGTAATTGTGAAAAAAACCGTTTTTTTAACTACAATGCTGATCCTGCACTTAGCTCTTTTTTGCGCAAGAGAACCGCAGGTAAGTAAAATGGTTGAAGCTTCTCTGACTACCGATCAGGCATTCGAAGGCGGAGTACCCGCACTTGAGGCTTTCAGCGCTGAAGGAGTTTCGAAAACAAAGGTAGACCTGACATGGACATCAAATGAGTATGACGACCACACACTTATTGCATACGGTGTTCACGAAATGGATTTTGGCACCCCTGTTAACGGTGTTGTTTACAGTATAAACGACGATCTGCCGGGCGGCGGAAGAGTAATATATTACGGATCAGAAACTTCTTACATCCATACAGGCCTTACTCCCGGAACAAGCTACCTCTACAGAGGTTGGGCGAGGGCAATGGAATCCAGACAGGATCAGCAGGGCGACTGGTATGACCTTGGAGATTACTCCGTATTCAATCAGGCTACAGGAATAACTATATATTCAGATCAACCCGGACCATCTTGGTTAACAGCAAAAGTCGTTTCCGGAACAAACGATATATTACTTAGTTGGGATTATTACACTACTTGGGCGCATCAAATAATTCATGACACAGGCGAACCAACAGGATATAAAAGCTCTGCCGGAGCTTTCATGGGAACAAGAATGGGTCCTGCAGATAGCGGACGAATACTTGCTCTTGAACTCAACACCGCCGGTTCAGGAACATTCGGATTACAGGTTTACGAATTCTCAGATTCCTCTCCGACTGACAGCCTTCTGTTAGATATTGAGGTCCCGGTTGTAGAACAAACCTGGGGATATTATGATGTTTGGGATCTGAATGTTAACTTTACAGGTGATTTTGTTGTCGGACACTTCGGCCTTACAGGTGACAGTTCACTCGGGTTCAGCGGAAACGATCCCGGGGGAAGGAGCTGGAATCTCGTTGACGGCAACTGGGAACAAGTCGACGAAATGTACTATGTCAGAGCTCTCGTGGTTTACGATGACAAGATAGCCGAGTACGGCCCTGATGGTCTTGTAAAGAAACATTATAGAGAAGGATTCAATGTTTACAGAGCAGGCATCCTTATTGATTCTGTAGATCGTAATACCTACACTTTTCTTGATCAAGATATGCCTGTGGGAACTCATACATATTATGTAGCGGCCACTTTTCCGGACGACTACGAATCAAGTTCTTCAAACATAGCATCCGCTACTCTACTTGCACCTGCGGCACCGTCTGATCTCTTAGCCAGCGTCATGGGCTATGATGTCGAACTCAGCTGGACCGCTCCAGAAGTAATATTGGCGTACACAGACGGCACTTTTTACAGCGGTCTCGGTGTGCGTGAAGGCACTCATATCTGGTGGGTATTCGCAAGATTTACCGAACAGGAGATGGGCGGATACAGGACTAACAGAGAGATATACAGGATAGATTTCGAAATCTACGATGAAGAATTCCATAATGTCCATGTTGTGATCGAAGGCGACACACAACAGTATCTGTATCAGGCGGTAAACAACGCTTCGGGATGGACTACTCACAACCTCGCTACGCCTTTCGTGATACCTGCGGATACTGAAACCGATGATCTTTACATAGGTTACAGGGTTCAGTTTACAGGTCCATCATATCCTGCCGCTATTTCAGACAACGAGGGTGTGCCACAGAAAGGTTTTATGATCTACTGGGAGTCAGGATTACCAGACTCACCTTTTTGGTATGACGGTGCCTATTACGGCAATGCTAACATAATCGCTTACACAAGAGAAGCCGGAACGAAAGGAGAAGGAACTCCGATCGCTCTTTCAGCTACAAATAGTAAAAGCATACAGAAATCCAAGGTTGTTACAAATGAGTTTCCCTTAGAAATAATTGATTTTGTTACAGGCGAAAGAAGCTCTAAGCATTATATGACCGGATTCAATGTTTACAGGAACGGAATCCTCATTGGGTCAGTCGGTCAGTTCGATGAAGAGTATATTGATTGTTCCGTGGCAGTGGGAGTATACGATTATCATGTAACCTCTGTATGGGAAATGCCTGACCGTGAATCTGATCCGTCGAATACCGTGACAGTTGAGGTTCTTACACCGCCGTATATTAATGTTTCTGCTTCTTCTATTTCGGGTTCGGCTGAGGTTGGTGATACAAAATCCGGATCTTTCTCAATAACAAACGACGGCTCAGAAGGAGCAATTGACCTGACATACAGCATAAGCTTCATATACGACAGTTACGGTGTTGAGATGGTAGAAGTTGTGGTTCACGAAAATGATTTTTCGCCGTTCCCCGGTCCTGAGTATTCGGTTGTGAGCGGGACATGGTCGGCATTTGATGACGGTGCGAGAACCCTGGCCGTCAACGGCAATACTTATCAGACAAGCGTAATGACATCAGGTCAGTTCAGCACTGAAGGCATCACGGATCTGGAGATATCGTGGACTCAGAATATGGATATGCGGGAATCCTCGCCCGGTTCGTACTGCATGATCGAGTATAACAACGGCACCGGCTGGATCACGGTTTACAATACGGCCAATGTTATTGAGAACGGTGATCAGACTGCAACCATACCGGTTACAGGTAATTCCGGACAACTAAGGTTCACGGCCTCACTTTACAGGCAGATGGGGGGCGGATCTTATCAGGAGTTCTGGCATATTGACGATATACTCGTTCAGGGCATGACCGAAGAAGATATAGAGGTTCCTTATGAGTGGATGTCTTCAGTACCTGTGAGCGGAACTGTTCCAATGAACTCATCCGACCAGATCAATTGGACTATGGACGCGACCGGACTTGAAGAAGGTGAATACACAGGTTTCCTCAGGATAACAAGCAACGCTGAAGCGCCGATAGATATACCGATGTCTTTTATAGTTTACCCACCATACATTCCCTGGTGTATATCTATTTCTCTGGTCAATGGAAATGCAAGACTAAGCTGGGATCCTCTTTATTATGCGACTGGGTATTTAATCTTTGGTTCGAGCGATCCATACGGGACATTCAGCCTTCTGGGATCAACCCATGAACTCTACTGGGATTATACCGATGTAGAAAATGAGACTAAAATGTTCTTCTATATCATAGCAACTGATGATGTGAAGGCGGCTCCGATTACGATCGAAGTGGCTAAACCCGCCGCGTCATCCAGATAGTTTTCGTTTGATCTGATTAAAGGGGCTGCAACGCCCCTTTTTTTATGATATTTTGTATTGATTATCCTTTCATTTTGTTTTATATCTGTACTGTGAACTAAAAATGGAGACAGAAGACCATGAAGAGTGCTGCATCAGATATCTATAACAGGATAAAAAACAACATCAGAAGCGTATTCAAAGGAAGCGAATTCAGTATTGACCTGCTACTGTCCGGTTATTTTACCAACGGCCACATCCTTTTGCAGGACCTGCCGGGCACGGGTAAAACAACTCTTGCAAAAGCTCTTGCCATGTCGGTCAGATCTGATTTTAAAAGAATTCAGTTCACGCCGGATCTTCTTCCAACTGATATTACCGGAGTTAATATTTTCAAAGCGTCCGACGGTGAATTCCGGCTTCAGAAAGGTCCTGTTTTCACAAATATTCTGCTCGCGGATGAGATAAACCGAACAACATCCAGAACCCAGTCCGCACTTCTTGAAGCAATGGAGGAAAAACAGGTTACAATAGACGGTGATGTATATCCTCTCGATGATGATTTTTTTGTAATTGCCACTCTCAATCCCGCCGAACTTCAGGGCACCTATCCCCTCCCCGAATCTCAGATAGACAGATTCTCACTCAGATTTACTCTGGGATATCTTTCTAAAGAAGAAGAGAAATCTCTTTTATATCTTAAAAATCCCTCTAAACCTCTGGACGGTCTTGAACCCTGTGCTGACAGAGAAGATATAAATACAGTCAGGAAAGAACTTGAAAACATCAGGATTGATCCCGATATAACGGACTATATAGTGGAAATAGTCAGAAGAAGCAGGGAGTATAAGGGAGTTCTTATCGGTGCAAGTCCCAGAGCCTCGATCGCTTTGATGAAGCTCTCAAAAGTCATAGCTGTTTCGGAAAACTCTGATTTCGTGATCCCGGAGTATGTAAAAAAACTTGCGCCTTTCGTGCTCGGTCACAGGATAATTCTTGATCAGTATATGGACGACGGCGAATTAAAACAGGAGACAATCATCGAGAATATACTTAGAGAAACACCTGTTCCGAGGTAATTGATGCGTCCCGAACTATTTTACAGGATATATTTGCGTTTCGCCCGCAGAAGCCGGTCTTTAAGACTTAAAATGCCCCCTTTCGGTATGTTCACCATAGGTGTATGTATAGTTTCGGGGCTGGCTGGTCTGAATATATTTTCATCTGAACTTTACAGAATTTTCACACTTTCATTCTCGCTTTTACTCATATCTTATATATTCAGGAAAAAACCGGTTACAGGAGTAAGTGTAAAAGTTTTTTTTGACAAACAGTACATAGCGGAAGAAAGATCGAATTTCGGTGTCAGAATATACAACGATAATCCTTTTGACCTTTACGGACTTGAACTGATACCGGTTACCGAACCTCTGATCCCCGATAAAAAAGATTTTTTGGAAATAAAAGAACCCGGAGAGGAAAAAAGGAATATCTGGGACAGAAATGTATATTATTTTAGATGGCAGTGGCATCAGTTCCGAAAACACAAAGCGGAATTTGATCCTGTCAAAATAGACTTTATCAGAAAAAATTCTTTTCTCGACATAAATTATCCGATCCTGCCCGTAAGGAGGGGTAAAATAAGGTTCGAAGGATTTTATGTACTTAACCGCAGCGTTGGAGGTCTTTTTTACTCTTCAGCTTATTACGCATCAGGGGATAATATCATAATACTGCCGAAAAAGATCCCGGAAAAACACCGTCTGAGGGACCGCGTGCTTCTTGAAAACGAACTGGCCGTACGCGGGAAGATAAATATTTCTCAAAAACACAAAGTCGGAGATTTTATCGGACTGAGAGAATATGTCCCGGGAGATCCATACAGGAATATTCACTGGAAAACCTGGGCTAAAACCGGAAAGCCGGCAGTAGTAGAGAAAGGCGTGGAAAAAATCAGGGAAATAACCGTTCTGCTGATAAATAACGGAACGGATACCGATGATGAGCTTTCTGTTGTTTTTGAAGATCTCCTTTCAGGACTTTTTACAATTCTTACAGTACTTGAAGAAAATGATTTTATTACTCAATTCATTTATTTCGACAGCCCGGAAAGCATAAAAGTAATGACAGCAGACAGCGATAAAGGTAATTATTCAGTTTTATACAATTTTTTATCTGATGTACGGTACTTCCCGTTTTCTGAAAAAACATCTTTCGCTCCTCTCAAAAAAATATCCGGGAACAGATCACCCCTAATGGTCTTTAGCGTTGCAGATGTTTTTGAAAACATTGAAAGAATTCTACCCGGAAGACCTCTTATAAAAGCCGCCGCAGGAACACTTTCGTCAAAAAAAGGAGTTAAAATCGCAATACCGGCCGTCAATACTGTAATAGAAGAAATAAATCTGACATGAAAGATATACCTTTAATAACATCCGCGGCATTAATTTGGTGGGGTTACCTTACCGGCAACATTGTCACGGCATCTATATTCTCAATTCTTATCGAACTGCACAGATTTTCAAAGTTCAAACTTGATTTTAAATATAAGGACTTTAATTATATCTCAATGATAACGACTCTAAGCCTTGCAGGTTTTATTATTTACTATATTAACTCCCCCCGTCATTTCGGCCTGTTCTCATCTGTGTTTCAGTTCATGCCAATAGCTCTTTTTCCCCTCACTTTCTTTTTTCTTTACAGTACTTCGGATTCAATAAACGCAAGAAGACTTTTTCTGCTGTTTGAAATAAACAGAAGATCCTCGGTTAATTATTACACCCGGATATTCAGACCTGATTATTTGTACTTTGCTTTTTTATTAATCGCTATCGGGACTGCCGGAGGCGGATATTCTCATCATTTTATTTTTTTGCTTGTATCGGTAATTATTCTTAAATCCGCACATGAAAACCGCATTTTGTTCAGATCTTTTTTATTTCTTACAGCAGCATTTATTCTGTCAGTTACATTACAGACCATTATTTTTTTTGCATTCAGTCTGGCAAGATCCTATCTGACAGAACTGTATCTTGAAAGATTTCTAAAAGATCGTGAAAGAAGCGTAAGAATAGGAAACATTGCAGGGCTGAAACAGAGTTTTAGAATAGACTTAAGGGCTGAAGTTTACGGCAGAAGGCCTTTCGCTCTGTATTTGAGAGACAGAATTTACAATTCCTATCACAATGGGATCTGGCTCGAAAAAGGAACAGAGAATATAAGTCTTCCTCAAGAATTAATACCGTATGGAGAAGTCCCGATGGACTCGGTCAGGGTGTTTTTCTTTTCGCAGGGAAGGAGTGATCTTCTTAAAATGCCGTTCGGAACATTTGATTTTTCGGGAGTGGAGCCCGGCAGAGTTAAAATAAACAGCCTGGGAAATGCCACTCAATCATACACACAATACCTTAATGATTATAAAGCTTACATACGAACAGACACACTGATAAACCTGTTTTCTGACCCTTTTGAAGATGATCTGGTGTTTTTTGGAAGAGACACACTGCATACGGACAACCTGATTGAAAAACTCGACCTGCAGGAACTGGGAACAGGAGATGTTTTTTTAGAACTCAGAGATTATTTTACAAAAAATTTCTCCTATTCGCTCGAGTATGAAGACTGGCCTCTTAATGAGACTATGGACCTTTTTATGGAGAGAAAAGAGGGACATTGTGAACTTTTCGCCACGCTATCTGCCCTGACATACAGAAGACTCGGACATCCGGCCAGATATGTAACAGGATATTATCTGAGCGAATACAGCAGTTTCGAAAACAAGTTCATCGGGCGTAGAAAAGACAGACACGCATGGATAATGGTTTGGAACGATGAATCCGGAAAATGGGCAGAGTATGATACAACTCCCCCGGATATAACGAATTTCAGAACAGAAGCCCCGTTCTTCGAAAAGATATACAGTATTTTATCTTACGCTTTTCACAGAGTTTTTATGTTCAGAAAAGAGAATGAAGACCTTTTTGAGAAGATCCTTCTCTTCTCGCTTATACCTTTGGGATTGTTCCTTTTATACAGAATATTGAAAGATGTAAAGACATCGAAAAAATCAGACCGTACGGACACAGGGAATTCGTATTCCAAATTGACAGAACTTGAAATGATCGACAATAAGATGCGTTCAGAAGGATTCAAAGTGGAGAACGAACCTGTTTCCGAGTGGTTCGAAAGGATAAGAACGCTTTTTGAAAACGGTTCTGAACCGGATAAGATAACCCGTATGTATTACAGCAGGCGTTACGGAAAAACAGATTTAAATGATGAAGACCGCAAGAGTTTTGAAATGGCAGTTGAAAATCTAAAAAGAAAAAATCCCGGCAAGCTCGGAACTTAAAGTTTCAGAGCATATTATTTTCTTTTTGTTAAGTTCTAAAAGAACAGATGCCGTTTTTTCTCTGACAGTTGCGTTATTGTGATAATAGAATTGCCTTAAATTAGCGATATCCTCCTCACCTTTTATAAAAACGGAATATGCTTCAACGGCATTGAGAACGACCTCGAAGTTCCCGTGCTTTAAATGATGAATTATCGCCGGTTTAAATTTATCATTGATCGAAGTGTCTGATTCGAAAAATCTGACTGTTTTTAACGCTTCTGCATTAACTTCCCAGTATTTATCTTTAAGACCGGCAAAAAGGCATCTTTCCACCATTTCGTTATAGACTCCAATATTTCTGAATGCTGTGAGAACATTCCTCCTTATGAACCCGATCTTATCTTCCATAAGAAGTCCTGCCAGAAAACCTATCCTGCTTTCATCACAAAGAAGACCGGACAGTTTTACTGCTGCATTCCTGACATTCCAGTTACCGGAAATCAGATAGTGACTGGTCCTGTATCGTAAATAATCGAGATGTTCGTTATGAAATATCTCATCCGCACTCATTTTCGATATCTTTGAAAGTATTTGAAAAACGCCCATTTCCGCATACGGATTCAACAAATGTTCCTGATTTTCATTTTCTTCTTCTTTAATTTTTTTGTTGTTTAAAATATTTTTTAAACAGGCGTATATTTCAGAATCCGCATTTACGGTTGAGAATGATTTTGCATTTACGGCCATTTTTTCAAGTCCGGATTTATCAGATTTGATCTCTATGATCTTTTCGGCTAGCTTTGAACCTTCCACCTTGACAGCGACCTTTTGTCCTTCAGAAAGAACTTCCTCGTAAACGATACCGGCGCATCCTGCATTTTTCATACTCAGCGCATTCATTACCTGATGGTCTCCGGAAAGGTTGGCTTTGGGTATTATTATCGAAGGCTTTCCTGAGACAGCTATTTCGTTGAGCGTTCCACCGCCTCTTGTGATGATCAGATCAGAAGCGAAATAATAATCCTTGATCGGATCGGCATACTCCATCCTCTTATAAAAAGCGTATTCATCGCCGTTCACACCGTTCTTTTCCAGTCTTTTTATTGTGTCTAGTACCGCATTGTACTCGGATGATCCGCGGCCTGTGACATGAATGATAAGCAGATCTTTTTCATTCTTAAGATATTTTATAGAATCCGCAAGCGCTCTATTTATCGTACGGGCCCCCTGAGATCCTCCTACCGAGAATACAACGAATTTTTCAGGATCAATACCCAGCGTTTTTCTGGATTCTTCTTTTGATCCGTCAAAGAACTCCGATCTGACCGGATAGCCGACATATTTTCCGTTCGAGGGAAAATCCTTTAGCGAAACTTTATATGAAACTCCAACCCCGTCACACATCGGGCCGGCGAATTTAACAAGCTTACCAGCTTCGGCGTTCGCCTCATGTAGAAACATTTTGGTTTTCGATAATTTCAGCTTTCTTAATATATGACCTGCGAATATTGGCGGAGCGGATACAAATCCCCCTGATCCGATTATCATGTCCGGCCTGTAACGAAGTATGATAAAAAAGCTTTTCAAAGTACCTGCAAATACTGAGAGCATGAACTTAAGCATTGAAAGACTGAATTTACTCACCGGCATACCTGTAGAACGGATGAATTTCATTTTATAGCCTTTAGCTGGCACTATCCTGGCCTCAATATGATCTTTTGTACCAAGATACAAAAAATCGGCATCAGGCTCATTTTTCCTGATCTGTTCCGCAATAGCAAGCGTCGGATACACATGACCGCCCGTTCCGCCGCCGGTAAGAATATATTTCAAAACCCCTCCGCAGGAATGTTATTTCTGAGAATTTAAGAAAAAACT
>SLFX01000173.1 GCA_007124045.1 Candidatus Delongbacteria bacterium
CAGAAATATTATCATTGCACCTGCAAAAACTCCGATTATTGAGGCCAGAAGACCAGGCACGAACTGATCAAGCTGACCTTTTACAATCAGGGCGACAGGAGGCATAATGGCAATCGTAAGAATGACTATCTCAAGCGAGAACTTATAATTAACCACTCCTCTGCTTTTCCCGTTAATACCCATAAAGAACATCAAGATCAATATGACAAAGGCCATCACTATCATTTTTATCTCCTGCTAATTTATAATTTTCTCAGATATTGTTATTATTTCTTCTGTAATATCTTTAACGACTGCCTCATTTTCGGAATAACCGTCAGCTGAAAGTATTAATTTTGCGAGTATCATATTCAGTTCCGATATCACATTTTTGCACCTGTACTTCAAAGCCATGTACGAAAGCATATAATATATATCAATAAAATCACCAAAGGTCAAGTGTCTCCGCTGAAATAATTCACGGTTTTTTTCAATAATTTTCCTTTCTTCCTGTTTTGAAACTGTTACTCCCAAAGCTGTTTTTCTTAATTCCCTGAGAACCGCGGTAAATTCATCTGTCATCGCTAAGGGTTCTTTCGAAAAAGAATCTTTGCTGGATATAATTGCAGGATCTTTCCCGACCGATCCGAAAAACCCTCTGAATGATATCCTGTTGACTCCAAATGATTCCTTTACAGTAAGAATATTGCCCTTAACCATCAGGGAAGGCAGAGTAAGAACAGAATAAAGCTTAAGCCCTGATCCGAAAAAACCGAGATCAGATGTATGGTAATTTCCGTTACTGTCCCTGGAGAACATATCTTTTTCAAAGGCATCCACGACTTTCATGCATCCGGAATATGCCTTCTCAATTGATTCCCCTTTGTAATGACAAAAAAAGTTAAGATGATCGTAGTAATTTACAAGCAAAAAAACCTGCGGTTCTGTAAAATAGTAAAGCCTGGAATTTTTTAATAAATCCTCTTCTTTTGCAGGGAGTATCCTGAATTTCTGCAAAAAACTGATCTTTTGGGTATTTAATGATGATACATCTGCAGATTCAATATCCATTCCCGGAAATTTTGACATAACCAAAGCATCGGTCAGTTCAATGCATTTTTTAAGGTCTTTGCATTTTTTTGATGAGGGAAAAGTCATGTTTTTGTAATTCCTGCAAACTCTCACCGATGAGTACAAAGATACAGAATTATCGTCACCCCTGTACCATAACGGTATTTTATTACTGCCCTCAATCATTATCTTTAAGCCCTTTAATCATCTTCATAACCTCGGCCGCATTGTACGAACTCCTCGTAAAAGGAGATGCGAAAACATATTTAATTCCAATTTTTTTTGCGGTTACAGCAAATTTATCGAACCACTCCGGATCAGGATAGGAAAATACGGGAATATTTTTTTCAGAAGGTCGGAGATACTGACCGCATGTTAATATATCGACTCCGGCTTCCGAGAGATCATACAGAAGGTATTTTAACTGTTCATCCGTTTCGCCCAGACCCACCATTATACCCGACTTTGATACCACATTAGGATTGTCTTTCTTGACCGACATTAAAAAATCGAGAGATCTTCTGTAATCCGCCATAGGACGGATCTTATAATAAAGCTCCCGCACCGTTTCGACATTATGATTAAAAATATCCGGCCTTTCTTCGGATACTTTGATCCTCTGATCTGCCGAACCTCCGAAATCGGGTGTAAGGACTTCAATTGTACAGTCTGATTTTTTTCTTACAGCCTTTATTGTTTGAGCGAACTGCCCTGACCCGCCATCAGGCAGATCGTCCCGGGTCACAGATGTGATTACCGCGTGCTCCAGGCCGATCGCCGATACCATTTCAGCTATCCTGTCCGGCTCATTCCTGTCTAACGATCCGGGTATAGAATTTTTTTCAACAGCACAAAATGTACAGTTCCTTGTGCATATATCCCCCATTATTAAAAAAGTTGCAGTCTTTTTCTTACCGAAACATTCAGAAAGATTGGGGCATTTCGCCTCTTCGCAAACGGTATGAACCGAATGTTCCCTGAGTTCCTTTTTCAAAGACATAACATCTCTGCTGTGTCTGAGATCTTTTCTGATCCATTCGGGTAATCTCTTTCTGTTTCTGATATCATCAACCATTTATTGCCTTTTCTATTTCCTTTGTCAGTATTTGCAGTGTGTAGGGTTTTTGAACAAATCCGACGGCACCCATGCTCAAAACCTCATCAATTCTTGAATCATGCGCAAAACCCGATGTCATAAGTATCTTTATGTCAGGTCTTATATTTTTCAGCTCAGTGAATGTTTCCCTGCCGTTAATACCCGGCATTACCAGATCAAGGAGAATAACATCAATTTCACGGCTGTATTTTTTGAACATATCTATACCCGCGGATCCGCTTTCCGCTTTCAAAACTTTATATCCTGCCTGGGTGAGCATATTTTCCGCAAGCTCTCTCAAAAGCAATTCATCGTCAATAACCAGCACCGTACCGCTCCCGGACGCTACACCGTCAGCTGATTCCAAATACGGCTCGGTTTTATCTGTATCGCATTTCGGAAGATATATGCAGAATTCCGTCCCGTGTCCTTTTCGGGAATCGACTTTAATAAAACCGCCGTACTGATGAACGACATTGCAAACTATGGTAAGGCCAAGACCGGTACCGATGGTTTTATCTTTAGTGGAGTAAAAAGGCTCGTATATTCTGGACAGATCCGACTTCTCCATACCGACGCCTTCATCCTTTATAATTATTTTGAAATAAGTTCCGGAAAAATCAGGTGTGACAAAATCAATAATTTCTGCATCCGGAACTGAATCTATTATCCCGATAGTCAGTTCACCGCCCCATCTGCTTCCTGTATCCCGCATTACGGTCATTGCATGACAGGAATTTATAGCAAGGTTTAATACTATCTGCTGCATTTGCGTAAAATCCGCCATTAGACAAACACTGCTGTTTTCATTAATTGTTCTGATCCTGACACTTCTGTCGAAAGTATTTGAGCATATCTTTACAACATGATCCATAACATCTGATATTTTTACGCTGCTGATAGAGACATTCTGTTTCTTTGAAAGCGTGAGAAGTCTCTGAACAATATCAACTGCACGCTTCCCGGACTGTTCCATTATATCAAGATAATCATCCATCATACCTTTATCGACATCTTTACCGTTACTGATCTTATGTTTTAACAACGATACCACACCGACGATACCTGAAAGTATATTATTGAAATCATGCGCTACACCACCCGCAAGCATGCCGATAGTTTCCATTTTTTGTGACTGGGAAAGCTGATCCTCCTTTTTCTTCATATCCGTTACATCGTCGATCCTGATAACGCTTCCGGAAACACCGTTGGTTACAAGAGGAAAAACATTTATGTTTATACAGCGCCTTGAATCCCGATCTGCGTATTCTCTGTATATTTCAGCATTTTTTCTACCACTGATCAGGGATAAGATGCGTTCTTTATCAATTTTCAACTCAGGTAACGCTTCCCATAAGAACGCCCCCTGCTCAATTTTTTGTGAAGAGAATTTTTGAGCGTTTTCATTCCACTGCCTGACCGTTCCGTTTCCATCCAGGGCAACCAGACCGGAAGGCATTGATTCAAATATATCCATCAAATAATTCTGTAGATATTTTATTCTTGAGAAACTTACCGCTATCTCTGTTGCCATCCTGTTGTATTCCGATGCAAGTTCGCCTATTTCGTCATTGAATTTTATATCAAGTGTCTGAACGGGTTTGCCTTTCGAAATCTGTTCGGAAGCGTTTTTTATTCCGCCGAGAAGATCTGTTACGGGATTCAGTATTCTGGATCGTATAAATAAAGCAAGAACAACCGCAAGAAACATAAAGAAAAGTACTATGTAGGTAAAATGTCTTTGGGCGCTGTGAAGATATTTCTGATCTTCAGATCTGACAACTGCGGCAACTATATCATCCGGAAAAAAACCGAGGTCGAACATTTTCATGATAAATTTCTTATCGCTGTACTTTATTTCAGAGTGAGTTTTACTCTGATCGCTCTTTGTTTCAAGCTTAATGCTTCCGGGGGGTAATGAAAATCCGTAATCGTCGTACATGGTAGTAAAAACGCTTTCTTTTATGCCTTCATGTTCTCTAAAAAGTATGAAATCCGAACCCTGTATCCGGAAAATCTCAAAAATACTGTGAAGGTTTATTGTCCGTCCTGTGACCATAAAGAATTCTGTGTCATTTGCGTCATATAGAAATACTCTCGTTTTAGCAGTAAAAAAACCGTTATGATAATTCAGCGAAACCTTTCCGCTCTCAGAAAGTTCGTATTCGAAGTCTTCTGCTTTCAGGACCGATGAATAAAAAACAGTTTCTTCTTTTTCCCCATCCCTGACCTGCAGCATATAAAATTCGAAACCGTAATTCTTTCTTAAATGGTCCATAAGATAAGCAGGATTCTTTTTTTCCTCATATACATCGTAGGCTATGTTTTTCAGCTCCTGATCCTCTCTGATCTTCAAACCCTTTCCTGAAACAAGAGCTGCGTTATTATTGAATATGGTATTTATGTGCTCAGAAGCCGCTTTTAACCTTGAAGATATATTCTCATTATGATTCTCCACTATAATTCCATAAACGAAATAGAACATAAGGCACACAGGTAAAAATACTATGATAAAAAACAGAAAAAGAGTTCTGCCCAGTATGCTGTTGGTGATATATCTTAACATAAACTGTCCGTTTTCTAAAGTTTTGAAATATCTTTGATTCTGCCCAAAGCAGGAGCTGCGATCTCGCCTGATCCGGTAATATGATCCCTTAGTATCTCCCTCATCTGCTTCTGATGTACCTTTACCGCTTCGATACCCATATCCGAAAACTCGTTGTAACTGTCACCGCCCTGATGAATATAATCTGTCATCGAAACAGAATAAACTGTATCCATTCCTATGGTCCTTCCGTTTACCCGGATACCGTTAATTTCTATTCTGTCAAAAGGTTTTCTTGAAGAATCGTAGCTGAAACTTAACCCGGATACCTGAAGAAAACTCTTATCCATTTTAAAGGCACATGAACTCTCAAGTATTTTTTTTATCTCCTTTCCTGTCATTTCTGCTGTTACAAGATTACCTTCATAAGGAAGTATGTTATAAAGATCTCCAAGGCTCACCGGTCCTTTTTTAAATCCCTTCCTGACTTTTCCGCTGTTCATTATAAATATATCCGTTCGTGTATATTTCCTCATAATGTCACATATTAAATTACCCAAAGGAGTTTCCGTCATAAATTTCTGTCCCGTCGAATGAGGAATATCATTTTTGGCATTACCCAATATCGTGCCAGCAACGGCAAATATCATGTTGTTTATATCCGCCATCTTTCCGGACAAACCCGGATCGGGATCCAGTAATTCCGAATTAACTTTATGTTTTTTTGTAGATGAGACTCCCCTGTCAGATATTTTAAATGAAACTGCCTCAAAGCCATTTATCCCGCAGGGTATCACCGGCCGGGTTTTTTGCTGAACGCAATATTTATTATCCGCCGTCGAAAGAAAGAGATCGACACCCTCAACAGCAAAAAGCCTTCTGATCTGATCAGGGGTCAGGTTTGAAACAGATGACTCGTCGCAATCAAAATCACCCGCTACTATTATCCTTGATATTCCTCTGGATCTGAGTTTGGATATTTTTTCAGTCACAACACCCGCAGGATCAAGCAAAATAAGATGGCCGGCATCCTTTTCAAGGTTTGCTTTCAGCACCTTTTCCGTACTTATCCCTATTACCGCAGATTTATTGTCTTTCATGATAAGGTACGGCTCAAAAAATTCAACCGATGAAGAATCTTTATATACCAGATTTGACGATATGAAAGGAAAGTTAGACTTTTCCGAAAGTTCTCTTAATCTTTCAAAGCCGTAATAAAACTCTCGGTGCCCGACAACAAGACATGAAAATTCAAGTTCGTTCATCAGGTCTATTACTGCTGACCCATTTGTAAAATATGCCTCCTTCGTTCCGTAAATAAAATTCGAGTTCGCAATTATTTCGATCTCATTTTTTCTGCTCAGCTCTGAAGTGAGTGTGGATATCAGTCCGAGACCTCCGTATTGCGTTCCGTTTATCTCTCTTGGAAAAATATTTCCGTTAAGAGAGCTTATAGAAACAACCGTAATATGATCGTTTTTTCTCAAGCATGATGTTGTCGTAATAAATAATGCAATTAATAACAAACGAATTAATGTTTTCATATACCCTTCTCCTTAGTTCTCCAGCTCTCTGAAATAGTCTCTTATCTTTTGCCTGTAATCATTTGTGTATCCGTCTCTCAGCGATCTTATCATAAGCTCTTTTAGGCTTGTTTCAAATAACACATCAACTCTTCCCGGATCGACCGCTTTCCGGTTTGCTGTTTTACCCTCCCGTCTCGCATCTGTTCTTTCTCTCCTGACCGAATCGATTGCGTCAATAAATTTCTGCATTATTTCGTTCTGTTTCGCCAGAAGATGCTCATTAAGAATTCTGTCTTCAAGCATGTTCCCGGAATCTCTCATTGAATCCGCTATGTCTCTAAGTTTATTGCCCAAAGATCCTCCCGCACCCTTACCTGCATCTCCATGCTGGCTCCCTGCACCGGGCATGTCAGATGCTCCAAAACCTCCCGGTCCGGGCATTTTCGCGCCTTCTCCCGGCTGAGGCGGCCCGCTTTCGCCGGCATCGGATCCGCCCGGTTGCATCGCCTGTTCTCCGCCAATTTCCATAAGCTGTTGGTAAAGCTGATACTGTTCCATGGCCAATCTGTTCATCATATCCTGCATTTTTGAATGGGAGAACATATCGGGGTTTATACTCATTTCTGAAGTTTCTTTGTTAATCTGCGATTGCATACTTGCCATCTCTTCCATTCTTCTGAGCATTTCATCTATACCCGAAGGTGAATCGGAATTCTTTATTTCCTCAACTGTATCAAGAAGCATTGCCATAAGGCTGTTCAGTGATCCCATAAGCTGAGTGTTTAAATGGTAAGATGCGCTGAACCTTCTGTTAATCATGAAATCTGAAACCCTCAAGAACATTTCATCCGACCTTCCCACCGAACCTATGATCCGGCGGTCAATGAAAAATGTTCTTTTTGAAATATCGAAAAGTCTTTCAGAAATACTGCCGAACAAATCTCTTGCCCGGGCAAACCTTATGACGGTTTCAGAGGATAAAGGCGAAGATGCATGAAGATTCTTTGAAATATTTTTTATTACTTCAATTTCGGTCGAGACCAAAAGCATATCGTCAATAACTTTATAGATATCATCCATAATTTCTTTTTTCTGCTCCTGTAATAATTTATTTTTCGCATCAGCCAACTGCTCTTTGATATCGTACAGTTTCCCGGATATTGCGGTCCCTTTGGAAAATGCCTTACTCTTTGAGTTATCCGATATACTCTGTAATACGTCCGAATAATCCTTTTCCAGATCTTTACCCTGTATAGACTTAATTATTTCGGCAAAATCGGAATATCCGGTCTCGGCAAGATTTTTTTCCAGATCGGAATAAAAATCCTTATATAGAGAATCACCCCTTTTCTGATCATCATATATACCCGACAGATCGGATTCGGGCGTGATCAGTCTGTCATTTACATCCTGCTGAAGTAATATGATAAATTCAATTTGCCTGATAAGTGATTCTATGGCAAATTCGGTTCTTATCTGTTCTAGTATTGCAATGGATTTCTCCAAACCCTGCTGAAACTCTTTTTGATGGCTCTCAAGGTCATCCAGCAGTTCTGAAAGCTGCTCTTTACCGTGATCTGCAGAATTTCTTAAATCCGAAAGTTTCTGCAACTTATCTTTCATCTCTTTTGTGAAAAGTCCATCGACCATATTTTGCAGTTTCGAATATTTTTCCATGGTCTCTCTGCTCAAAAGCGAATTCTGATCCAGAAGCGAAATATTGTTTTCAATATCCGCCTCAAGCCTCTCCAGTGATTCGGACATTTCCTGTTGCAGCGAAATCATGTTATCTATCCTGTTCATGTCTTCCCAGCTCATATCCATGTTCATTTTCAGCTTTTCTGTCAGCTCTTTTACATCCTCCATTACCGAAATACTTTTAGAAAGCTCATCTTTTAAAATATTTTCCTGTTTGTTATATTTTTCTTCAGAGAGAGATAGCAATTCCTGTATTGAGGGAAGGTGGAGCGTCCTGATGTCCGAATCTGAAAATTTCGGACCCGATACTGCATCGTTATCGTAAACCCTGACAAATAATTCTGCCCGGTCATCGGGATAGAGATTTAGAACTTGTGCCTCAATGATCTGATTGACAACAATGATTCCCTCTTTCTCTTCAAAATCTCTAATCCTTATTTGGATATACTCACTTTTTTTACTGCCGGCGAACTGGTCCATTTGTATCTTTCTCAGGAACACATAAACTTCTGTAACTTCGAAATCATCACCCGCTGTGGCAAAAAGAGGTATTTGAAGGCTACTGTCTAAAATATGACCCTGTTTGGGATATATCAGGTTAACCACGGGATACTCATCAGGAATTATTGTAACTCTATGCTCTGCGCTGAAAGAGTTTCTGGTAGTAACAGGTCCGTGATCTTTCACGAGTCTGAAACCAAATTTTCTGTCCTCATTAATATCAATTTCCGACTTAAAAACACCGTCTCCTGTTCCGCCCATAATTATGCTGTCGTAATTATCCGAATACATGATTACCGAATCCGTGCCAAAGACGGTTGGGGTTATTTCATAATGAAATGAGGAGCCTTTATAAGCGAATACCTGATTCGTAACACCGGAGTAAACTCTGACAGGAAGTCCGGTATATTCCGGTGGAATTACGGATATTCTCAATCCGGATATCTCCGGCCGTTTGAAAACATTGACGAACAATGTGTCGGTAGCTGTCTCCGCAGACTCAAAAAAATAGTAAAAATCAGATGACGCCGTAATGGTATGCGAAAAAATGCTGTCATTATTTCTTAAAACCGGAACAGATGAAAAACCGGCCCTGTTCATATTGCGGAACTTAAAATCAACATATTCGGGAATTTCTCCTTCGGCAAGGCATAATATCTTTAGTGAATCGCCCTGTCCGACATTCAGTTTTGCAGATATATTTTTGAGAATATGCGACGGAGGTTTGGTGAAATCACTGCTATAGTAATATATCCTGTATATCGCAGAATCGGAGCTAAAATGGAATAAATTTAAAAAGGCGAACAAAACAAGCGGAAGATATGCATAAAGCGGTGCTGTTATTTTTTTGAGGGAAATGCCTTTATTGATTCTTGAAAAACTCTTATGTCTTTCGTATATCTCGCTGAAAGCAGCCTCTGTGAGTTCTGATCCCGGCAGCTTTTTGTATAGGTCGTACAGTATCAGAATTCTGGATCCGGAGCTGCTGTTGTCTATTTCTCCTATAAGACTGCGTGGATGCCTGATGGCCCGGTTGATCAGTTTAAACACAATAAAGGAAGCGTAAAGAAGGTGTAATGAGAATACAAGAACCAGTAAAATAAAAAAATAATACCTCACTTGCGCAGATGCTTTTAATACTGCTTCGACAGACGATAAAATTATAAGGAACACAGCCAGAAAAAAGGATACTCTCGAAAGAGCATAAAAAATATCTTTTATAGTTTTCAGAACCAGCCTGTAACCCAGCTCTCTTCCGAAGAGAGCGATATCATGCCTGCAGGTCGAATTCATTTCATGTCCACTCTTGTATCCTGTTCCCTTTCCTCGTCTTCTATGATTTTAGTTATCATCTTATAGTCGGGATGGTCCTCTGAAAGTTTTTCGAAATCCCTCTTTGCTGATCTGAAACAGGAGACTGCCCTGTATTTTTCTCCTATATCCATGTACACATTACCCAGGTTTAGATTGGCAAAAGCTTTGTAGTAAGGAAGTTCGTAGTTTCCAAGAAACTGGATAGTATTGGACAAATCTTTTATACCGCCATCCTGGTCACCGGAATAACACCTTATTTTATTGTAATAGATCATAAGTTTAATATTGAGAAGCTTATTATCCTCAAGCAGCTCTTTATGACGGCTGTACAAAGCGTATGCCGAACCTATACCACCCATGGTCTTATTCAAATCGCCGGTTTTTTCAAAAGTCATAGCTTTAATTATTCTGAAAATTATCCTGTCCTCCACTGTAGAGAAACGCTCACATTTTTTTTCAACCCTGCCGAGTATTTTTAGAGATCTTCTATATTTCCCCGATGCGTAATTGTGCATGGCTTCAACTATAGAACATTTTATTATGAACATTCTGTTATCTTTGGAAATGTATAATTTTATTATATCCAAAACCTTTTGTGATTCATTAAGTTTGCATTGCCTGATAAGGATTTTGCATTTCAACAGCAGGGATTTTACAAGTTTGTGGTTTCTTTTGAGCAGAGCCTGAAGATCTATGGATTTGCCAACACTGAAGAAAGCCTCTTCTAATTTGCCTTTTTGATACAACAGCAATGCCCTGTGATAATATATGTCCCCTGTCAAATCCGTAATATTCACATCTTCCGGTTTTTCTACACCGCAATTAATCAGGGTCATAGCGTCATTGAAACTGAGTGAGTTGATTTTTTGAAGAGAAAGCCGGTGAGAAGACTGAACCTCGTAAGAAATATTATTTCTGTCTTTTGCGGTATAGTTACATTCTGTGTACATCTTAACTGCATTATCACTGTCAGCCATAGATCTATAGGCATCACCAAGCCTCAGGCAGTTATCCATTATGTCATCGGTCTCGTTATACTTTCTGAATATTGTAAGAGTAGTGTTCATTTCATCGACAACACCTTCCATATTTCCGATCATCATACGGGAAAAAGCCCTTCTCATGACCGAACGGGCCTTTTGAAGCTCCCTTTTATCCTTCTTGTAGATTTTATAAGCTTTGGCATAGTGTTTTTCTGCCTTTGCATATCTTCCGTCATTGCTGAAGTAATCGCCGAGCCACATATAGTAAGATGCTTTTGTATCCCTGTTCAGATCTCTCCTTACCTTATAATTAACAAGCCAGGATCTGGTTTCATCCAGATAATCGAACCTTCCGGCCTTTGAAGCACTCTCGTATTTTATAAGCTTTATCTTAAGATTGTTGTTTTCTGATGTCACTTTTTGATCATTTTCAAATCTTACAAGCTGATCAAGTACATTATCGTAGTTTCCAAGCATTGTCTGATTTTGGATAATAGCGACAAAAGTATTCTCTTTCATCTGAGGGTCAGTTTCTATTCCGTAGAGCCTTTTCAGGTTGGTGACAGCAAATTCTATATTGTTCTCTTCGTAAGATTTTGCAACTGATAATTTCAAAAGCTCTCTTGCCTTATCTTTATCAGGGCTCCTGTAATAATAATCCGTCAGAGCGTAAACATTGTCCTTGGTTATGCCGTATTTGTTCTCTATTTCTTTTGCTGTAGAAAGGTTCCACTTAAGATAGTCATCTTTCTGAAAATCTTTCATTACGGCATTTATAAATAATTTTTTCGTTATATAGTATCTGTACCCGTCGTAATACTTGATCTTCTCAACAACTTCTGAATCAGTAAGCTTGAAGAGGAATTTTAAAGCTATCTGTTTATTTATTCTTGTAATCCTCGCGATCGAATCCAGCATTCCCAGGGGAGTCGGTCTTGAAAGCACCATAAGCTCCTTTATAATAGCCTGCTCAATATTGGATAACCTTTTAAAATTACTGTATGTAACATCACGCAGTCCGATATTTATATCATTTATAAATCCGGGATTCAGAGACCATCTCATTTGAGACCTGGTAAGATACCCGTTGCTGAAAAGGTATATTAAAAGCTCATTTATGTAATAGGGAATCCCGCCGGTGTAACGGTGTATAAAACTGATGACCTCATCCTGCAAAGGTGTTTCTGAGAGCATTTGAAGCACATACTCCCTACTCTCTCCTGCAACAAGCGGATTTATATCTATCCTGTGAATATGATCCCTGAGTCTTTTAATAGTTATTTTATGATACGATTTCAAATTCTCGATCTGAACGGTACACACTATCATAAAAGCCATTTCTCTTTCGGGGTTCTTCCTGATTTGCCTTGTAAGGTTCTCAAGAAGATTTATAGAGGACGGATCCGCATTATCAAAATCTTTCAACTCAAGAACGAATTTGGTTTTGACAGAAAAACTGCAAAAGAAATCAACGATCGCGTCTATTTCTGAAATATTCTGTATTTTGGCATCTGAGCTTTCATTGTGAAGATCGGATTCGGTTTTTTTTTCAAAAAGAAAACCAAGATCAGGAAAATCATCCGAACGAAATCTGTGTCGTCTGAAAATTTCTAGAATTATAATCTCGAATGCCTGATATTTTGTTTCGTCACCCCTTACGAAGTTGGCGGTATAATACTCTATGCCCTCATTGAGCTGTATGAGATATTTGTACTCTCGAAGTATAGATGATTTGCCGTTACCGTATCTTCCAATCAGAAAAACCGGTTTATTATCAAAAAACACCTTTTCCTGAAATACCTTGGCTGAGTTTGAAAGAAGAAAATTAAGTTCTTTTTTTCTTCCGATCAGCTTTCCGGATGATATGTAAGACCTTATTCCCTGATCAGTGAAAAGATATTGCGCCGTAAGTTTATTTCTCTTGTCTGCATCATCTGTCAGGTCAGTAATTATATCGTCAGCACTGCCGTATCTTGAATCGGGATCCGGTTTCATCATCCTGGATATGACCCTTGAAAGTCTTGGGGGGATGTTTTTTCTTAACTCCTCAATTGGAGTAAAAACGCCTTTAATTGAATTGGAGATAATTTCCTGCCTTGTCTTGCCACTGAAAGGCAACTTACCTGTAATACAGTAATAGAAGGTAACTCCCAGAGAGAAAAAATCTATCCTGTGCGTTGCTTCTTTTTTTTGAATAAGTTCAGGAGCAATGAACTGCATTGTTCTTCTCACTTCAGTCGTGTTTTTAGAGCCTGCAAAACCGAAATCCATTATTTTAAGCTTTCCATAGGAGTCTATGAATATATTATCGGGCTTGATATCATAATGTATCACATCCTTGGAGTGTATGTAAGAAAGTGCTCTGCATGACTGAATCAGGTTGTTCTCGACTTTTTCCCAGGAAAATGACTCTTTTAAAGACCGGTGGAGAGAATTACCTTTAACATACTCCATCGTAAAAAACAGTTCGTCGCTGTCCTGATCGATATCAAAATCATGAACCTTTACCAAATTGGGATGAATAAGAGATATCAGGAATTTGAACTCATGCTTGAATACACTTACCGCTTTTTTTGAAAGTATTTCTTTTTTGATCTTTTTTAAGGCAAGTATTTTGCCGTTCTCAAAATGATCAGCGACTCTGTAAACACTTCCGAAACCGCCCTGGCCAAGTACCTTGTCTATCTCGTATCTCTGATTAATGATTTCCAAAAGCGTTTCTCCGCAAAAATTCAACCGACAACCACCCGAATATAATATAATTAAAATTTGAAGAAAATGCCATACTGCCAAAGAAAAAAATCAGCACTCAAAATGTTAATATTTTTCTTGCAATAATTCGGGGCGTTGTTTATATTACACGGCCTAAGCGAGAGTAGCTCAGTGGTAGAGCACGACCTTGCCAAGGTCGGGGTCGCGGGTTCAACCCCCGTCTCTCGCTCTTTTTTTATGGCGACGTAGCCAAGTGGTAAGGCAGAAGTCTGCAAAACTTCCATTCACCAGTTCAAATCTGGTCGTCGCCTCTCTTTTTAATAGTGGACTGCTGGAGTGGTGGAATTGGTAGACACAAGGGACTTAAAATCCCTCGGTATTCGTACTGTGCCGGTTCAAGTCCGGCCTTCAGCACAAAAGGAGATCCGTCTCCTTTTTTTGTTAACTGAAAAGCGGGAGTAGCTCAGTGGCAGAGCATCAGCTTCCCAAGCTGAGGGTCGCGGGTTCGATCCCCGTTTCCCGCTCTGTAAATTTCCGTATATTTAGTTGACTTTTGGACATAAAAAATTTATTTTTACATCTTAATTAAAACTATGCTGCGGAAACAGTTATAAATTATGGAAGATTTTACACAAATAAGAGAAGGGATCCTGCGGGACATAAGGTCATCAGTTTCTCTTGAGGATGCCGAGGATAAGAGAATAAAATACCTTTCTAAAAAAGGCGAGATAACTCTTCTCTTCGGACAGATAAAAACTATTGCACCTGACAAAAAAAGGGAGTTCGGACAGTTCGTCAATTCACTCAGAGATGAAGCACTTGATCTCATAAACGAAGTCAAAGCCGGATTTTCGGATAAAAATAAAGAACCTATAGACACAACTCTTCCGGGAAGAAAGTTTTACAGGGGAAGATATCACCCCCTGAATCTGATAAAAGACGAGCTGAAAACGATTTTCGGTCAAATGGGTTTTTCGGTAGCAACCGGACCGGAGGTGGAGACGGAATATTATATTTTCGATGCGCTGAACATGCCCTCATGGCACCCGGCAAGAAAAACGACTGACTCGCTTTATGTGGATAAAGGCAGACTTCTGCGTACCGAAACTTCTTCGGTTCAAATAAGGACGATGGAAAAAGGAAAACCTCCATTCAGGATCATATCACCGGGCAGGGTTTACAGGAATGAGAAAGAGAATGCGACTCATACGGCGATGTTCACGCAGTGCGAGGGACTCTATATCAACAGAGGCGTCTCATTTGCCGAATTGAAAGGCACGCTGAAGGAATTTTTCAAGGCGCTCTACGGCAAGAATACGCAGGTTCGTTTCAGGCCTCACTTTTTCCCGTTCACAGAACCTTCCGCCGAAGTTGATGTAAGCTGCTTTAAATGCGGCGGGGCGGGATGCTCTTTATGCAAGAGCAGCGGATGGCTCGAGCTCGGAGGTTGCGGAATGGTGCATCCTAAAGTTCTTGAAAATGTAGGAGTTGACAGCGAAGAGTTCACTGGTTTTGCGTTCGGACTGGGAATCGAAAGACTCGCAATGCTAAAGTACGGAGTTAACGACATAAGGGATTTTACAGAGAACGACCTCAGGTTTCTCGAGCAATTTTAAATATATACGGATTAGATAATAATGAAGATCTCAGCCGGCTGGCTTAAAAAATATACGGATTTTGAAATAAACTCAGAGAACATAGACGACATAGTACACAAGCTCGCTATACTCGGGTTTGAATGCGAAAGTGTTGAGCATATAAAGAACAGTTTCGATAATTTTTGTGTCGGGAAAGTGACTGAATGCATAAAACATCCGAACGCTGATAAGCTTTCGCTGTGCAAAGTGGATATCGGAGCAGAAACACTTTCTATAGTATGCGGCGCGCCAAATGTGGCCGCAGGACAGACCGTTCCTGTGGCTCTGGTCGGCGCAAAAGTCAAAGACTTCGTCATAAAAAAGACGAAGATACGCGGAGAGGAGTCTGTCGGAATGATATGCGCCGAAGACGAACTCGGTCTGTCTGATAACCACGACGGTATCATGGTACTCGACGATTCGTATGCGGCCGGAACGCCTCTGAAGGAACTTTTCGGCTTCGAGGACACGGTTCTCGAACTCGAGGTTACTGCAAACAGGGCTGACGCGCTCGGCTACATCGGGTTCGCGAGGGAGTTCGCCTACCTGACAGGAACCGAACTAAAGATTCCCGAAGTTAGCCTTACCGAATCAGCCGAAAAATCATCGGACAGTGTAAAAATAACCGTTCTCGATCCGGCTGCCTGCCCGAGATACTGCGGAAGGGTTATAAAAAATGTAAAGGTTCAGGATTCACCTGAATGGCTTAAGCAGTACCTTACATCTGTCGGCTTAAGACCGATAAACAATGTTGTTGATATAACCAATTTCGTAATGCTCGAAACAGGCCATCCGCTGCACGCTTTCGACCTTGATAATGTCGCAGGTAAAGAAATAATAGTAAGAAAGGCTTTAAAAGACGAAAAATTCATAACCCTTGACGGAAAAGGATTCACTCTCAACGAAAACATCCTGATGATATGCGATTCAGAAAAAGCTGTGGCTCTCGCCGGAGTTATGGGAGGACTGAACAGCGGTGTTACTCAAACAACAACCGATGTTCTTCTTGAGGTGGCGTATTTTAATCTTGCGGATATAAGAGAGACCGTTAAGCTGACCAATCTGCATACTGACTCCTCAAAGAGATTCGAAAGAGGAATTGACCCGAATGACTCCGAATATGTCATAAACAGGGCGGCATCACTTATAAGAGAACTTGGCGGAGGAGAGATACTTGCCGGAACAGTTGATGTATATCCCGAAAAAATAACGGAGAAAAGTATAAAGCTCAGACTCTCCAGAACAGATAAAGTCCTCGGATTTCATATCGATAAGGATACTATTATTTCGTCACTAAACTCAATAGGCCTTAAAACAGAGGTTGAAGACAGCGACACTCTCTCCTTTACAATACCTACATTCAGGCCGGACATAACACAGGAAATAGACCTTATTGAAGAGGCTGTAAGGCTTTATGGTTATGACAGAATACCTGAGATCACTCTTTCGACGATAAGTCTGGCTCCCGTAGTGAACAGAGAAGAAAAAACAGCCGACTCGATAAGGGAGAATTTGAGAAATCTGGGACTGAGTGAAACTTTGAGCAAGAGCATGGTTGACGGTAAATACTGCACTCCGTTCGAACGAAAGCCCGTTAAGATCGGGCACCCGCTTAACGAGGAGATGAATCACCTCAGAAACTCCATTGTGCTTTCACTTCTCCAGACAGCCGGTAAGAATATAAGAAGAAAGAACGGAAGGATCGGCATTTTCGAAACAGGAAAGATATTCTTTTACGATAATGGCGATATCCGGGAGATCAATTCCGCCGCAGTACTTCTTACGGGAAAAAGGAATTTCCAATCGTGGAACGAAGCAGATTCCGATTACGATTTTTATGATATCAAAGGTATTTCGGAAGAATTTTTATCGTGTTTCGGAAAAAATGAACTGGTTTTCAGTTCGGGAAAATGCCCGTCATATTTCGACAGTGATGCGTCTGTTTCTGTTTTCAAAAACGGCTCGCTTATAGGATACTACGGCACTCTGGATACTAAGACCCTTGAAATATTTGAGATCGGACAGCCTGTTTTCTGTTTTGAATTCGACTTTGCGGGAATAGGTCATTTGTCGGGAAGAGACGAATTCAGGATCAGCGAACTTTCCAAATATCCCAGAGTAATAAAGGATATATCCGTACTTATGGATAAGTACGATAATGCAGAAAGGGTCGCGGAACAGATAAGAAAAACATGTGGCAAACTGCTAACAGATATTACCGTTGTTGACATTTACACCGGAGATCAGATCGGAAGTGACAAAAAATCATATACTTTCAGAGTAGTTTTCCAGTCGAACGACAGAATGCTGAAAGACAGGGAAATTGAATATCTCCTTAAAAATATAATCGAAGGTCTTAAGAATGACCTTAAACTTGAAATAAGATAAAAATGAGGGCGCTTTATGGATTATAAAGACATTAAAGAAAAGATCACCTTGGCGGCGAACAAAATAAAAAATCTCCAGTCCGAGATTAAGGAAAAAGATGAAAAGATCGGAGATCTGGAATCGGAGATCTCTAAACTGAAAAAATCAAATGCATCACTTGCAGAAGAGATCACGGAAATAAAAAAAGAAAATGAAAAGCTTTCAAAAGACAACGAAAAAGTAGTAAGCGAGATAGAAGACAAACTGGCAGAACTGGATGCACTCTTCACTGAAGACGAAAAACACAAAGAAACAAAGAAAACAGACAAAAAAGAAATAAAAAAGGAAACGGTCGAAGAAGCTGACAAAGATTCCGAAGTGGAATCAGAACTTGAAGAACTTGACAAGCTTTTGTAAGATCTGAATATAATGACATCATCTATCAGGGTAAAAATACTGGATGAGGAGTTCCCTGTCAGAGTTAATACTGACGAGGAGGATTATATTAATGATGTGGTGGAGTTTGTCAAGGAAAAGATGGAGGAGGTCAAACTTCTCACTAATGAGAATTCCACTAAAAGGATAGCTGTGCTGGCCGCCCTGAATATTACTGCGGAATTTTTGAACAGAGACAGATCCTACAGACAAAACATCCTTGATATAGAGAATATTCTCAATGGGCTGGATATTTAGATCCTTTATTATTTTCCGGCTCTTTTATGTAGAAGTATCAAAAAAACAGATAAGGGATTCGAGATGAACGGCAGTGACATAAAGCCTCCTCCGATGAAAAAAGCGGCCCTTTTTAGGGTAGTGGACTATGGATATATGCCGCGGCGATTCCCAACTTGTATTAACAAGCTGCTATCTACTTAAAGAGCCGGATATTTTCTGTCCTGATAGTAATATGTTGTCGTGAAAAGAACTTTAAAATAAAAGGAGATTTATTATGATGACGATTATTATCTACATATTACTGGCCTCACTGTCCTTTACTCTTGGCCTTCTATTCTTCAAATGGCGTACCGAAAGCAGGATCGGCCGTGCACGAAATCATGCCGAACAAATCCGGTCAGAGGCAAGAAAAGAAGCTGAAGTGATAATAAAAGACAGTCAGGCTCTTGTACTTAAGGAAGAGATCCGGTTAAAAGATCAGCTTTCCAGGGAAAAAGATAAATTCGAAGAAGAGATAAGAAAAAAAGAAAACGAGATCCATAAAGAACAGCTTCAGCTGAAAGACAAGGAAAACTCCATCAAGCAGCAGATGGATGAAATGCACAAAAAAGAAAAGGAACTTAGAAGCAAAGAGCAGTCGGTCGAAGACAGAAAGCGGTATCTGGAAAACAAACAGGAAGAGATAGACCAGAAGCATCAGGAAGCTTTAGAAAAACTTCAGCAGATATCCGGACTTTCCAGGGAAGAGGTTATTGAGGAGCTTAAGAACCAGCTTATAAACGACGCAAAAAACAGCGTCGCAAAAATAATAAAGGACATTAAGGATAACGCAAGGGATACTGCGGACAAAGAGGCCAGAAATATAGTGGTCAATGCCATACAGAGAACGGCTGCCGATCACAGTGCCGATACCACTCTTTCGGTAGTAAATCTGCCCAATGATGAAATAAAAGGAAGGATCATCGGTCGTGAAGGCCGTAACATAAGATCCTTTGAACAGGCTACAGGAATTGAGGTAATTGTTGATGATACCCCGGGCGCGGTGGTACTGTCCGGATTTGACCCTTACAGAAGAGCAATCGCAAAAAATGCACTCGAAAGGCTTATTCAGGACGGCAGGGTTCATCCCGGTAAAATCGAAGAGATCGTTGAAAAATCAAAAAAAGAACTCGAAAAAGAGATCAAAGAACTCGGTCAGGACACAGTAATGGACCTCGGAGTACACAATCTTCATCCCGAGTTGGTCAAACTTATCGGAAGACTCAATTACAGAACAAGCTACGGACAGAATGTTCTTCTTCATTCAATAGAGTGCGCAAAACTTTGCGGCCTGATGGCAGCTGAACTCGAATACGATGTCAAACTGGCGGTAAGAGCCGGCATACTTCACGACATCGGAAAAGCGGTTGATCAGTACCAGGAGGGAACACATGTGGAGCTGGGCGTGGAACTGGCAAAAAAATTCAAAGAACATAAAATAATAATAAATTCCATAGCCGCACATCATGAAGACGCTCCGATAATGCATCCGATAGCCGCTCTTGTCATGGCTGCTGATGCAATATCTTCATCAAGACCCGGAGCAAGGAGAGAAACTCTGGGCAATTACCTGCAGAGGCTTGAAAAACTCGAAGCTGTAGCGATCGGTTATGAAGGCGTCACTAAATCATACGCTATCCAGGCGGGAAGAGAGATAAGGGTACTCGTGGAGAATGACAAAGTGGATGATGCCAGAGCGGACATGCTGGCAAGCGATATTGCGGAGCATATCCAGGGTGAAATGAAATATCCCGGACATATAAAAGTAACTGTCATAAGGGAATATAGAGCAAGCAGCATGGCTAAATAAAAAGGGGGCTTATGGAAACCGGAATACTGTTCATAGCCGATGTGGTTGGGGAACCCGGAATGAATCTGCTCGAAAAAGCTATGCCGAAACTAAGAATGCAGCTCAAACCGGACATTGTGATAGTTAACGGAGAAAACACAAGGGCCGGTAAAGGACTTTCGGAAGGACTTGCCCGTAAATATTTTCAGCTTGGAGTTGATGTGATAACAAGCGGTAACCATATATGGGACTTCGCAGCATTCCATAATACGCTAAAAAATCCCGCCTATTCAAATATTATCAGACCGATGAACTACCCTGAAGGTGTTCCCGGAAGGGGACATTTTGTGGCGACGGCTTCGAACGGAGTAAAGATTTGCGTAATAAATCTTCAGGGAAGGACTTTTATGGCTCCGATCGACTGTCCTTTTAAAAACATACGGGAATTTATCATTAAAATGAAAAATCAGGCGGAACTCTTCTTTATTGATTTCCATGCGGAGGCTACCGCGGAAAAAATTGCAATGGGGAAATACCTTGACGGTTATGCCTCTGCCGTAATAGGAACCCATACCCATGTACAGACCGCCGACGAGGAGATATCATCAGCAGGGACAGCTTATATTACCGATGCAGGAATGACAGGCCCTTTCGATGGGGTTATAGGAATGAAAACAGAAACCGCTCTTAACAGATTCAGGTTTCAAACACCTTATCGATATGAGATCGCTGAACATGACGCCAGACTTAACGGCATATTTATAACCTGCGACAGCGATACCGGAAAGGCACTTTCGATTAAAAGAATTAATTTAAAAGAATCCGAAATCTGAATAATATCCGGAGGATGATATGAAAAAAACAGTGTTGTTCCTGACCCTGATCTCAGTATCCCTTATCGGCATGACGATATTCCGGAAAGATATTTCTCCGGTCGCTGAGGATACTGAACTCTCACCTGATGAGATCAAAAAACATTCTGTCCCTGTTCATGAAAGCAATAACATTTTTGCTCTGAAATCATACAGAATACTCGCAGAATCTGAAAACAGCAAAAATATTTTTATTTCCCCCTACAGTATTTCTTCAGCACTGGCCATGACTTACGCGGGTTCGGCGTCAGACACTGAAACCGAAATGTCCCGCGCACTCGAATTTGATGAAAACAGCGAGCAGTTTCACAGAAATTTTGGTGAGCTTACCGGCAAAATCAACAGTGTTTCGGAAAGAGGAAATATTGAACTTCTGGTAGCAAACAGTCTCTGGCTGTCCAAAGGTTATGCATTTCTGGATAATTTCTTAAGGATCAACAGGGACTATTACCGTACCGAGATCGCAAAACTTAATTTTTCAGATTCTGAAACCTCCCGAAAAACTATTAACGACTGGGTCGCAGAAAAAACACGGGACAGAATAACAGATCTGATACCCGAAGGGGTTATTGACGCTCTTACCAGGCTTGTCCTGACCAATGCGGTATATTTCAAAGCAGAATGGGAAAAACAGTTTCCGACGCACCTTACCCGCAAGGATAAGTTTAACACTATGGACGGTCAGACGCTCAAAGTCGAAATGATGAACATCAGAGACCGTTTCAGGTATATGGAAAACGATCTTATTCAATTTGTCGAAATGCCCTACAAAGAAAAAGATGCCTCTATGTTTGTTCTGCTTCCAAAAGCGACTAACTCCCTGTCAAAGATTGAGCAGACCCTTGATTATGAAAAACTTCAGTCCTATGAAAAAGAACTTGAGTACAATGATTTAAGCATTTATTTCCCAAAATTCAAAATGTCTCTCGAGTATGAGCTTAAAAACCTGATGCGGGAAATGGGAATGATAAAAGCATTCACCAACGATGCCGACTTTTCAAAAATGAACGGAAACCATGACCTGTACATCTCGGCGATCATTCATAAAACTTTTGTGGAAGTGGATGAAAACGGAACAGAAGCTGCTGCGGCAACAGCCGTTGTGATGAGGCTGAAATCTGTAATGCCGGATCCTGAATATGTGACATTCAGAGCGGATCATCCTTTTTTCTATTACATCAAGGAAAACAGTACGGGAACAATTCTTTTCGCGGGAAGGGTAACAGATCCGGGCGAATAAATGTGCTCAGAAAAAACGAACAGATATGATCTGGTCAAATATGCCCGGGATCACAGTCCTGAAATATCGCTTTTGCCTGAAAGTTACAGAGAGTATTTCGGACGGGACGGCGATCTTTGTTCCGCCGCTGAATGGATAAGTGCTTACGGCAGGGACAAAGAAAACATTATCACCATAGATGTACGCTCGGAGAACGAGTATTCCGAAGATCACCTGCCGGAAGCGGTGAATTTCCCGATCCTCGACAATGAGGAGCGTGATGAGGTCGGTTTTCTCTTCAAGCAGGTATCACCGAAGGCCGCTCTCTTCAGAGCGCTGAAAGCCGCGGAATCCAAAACTGAAAATATAAAAGAACTATGCCGGGACCTGAGGGGAAAGAATGTTTTTGTTTACTGCTGGCGCGGCGGCGGCAGAAGTACAGCTGCATGCAGATTTTTTACCGGTCACGGCGTCAACTGCACCAAAATAGAAGGCGGCTACAAGGCATACCGCGGCGAAATATACCGGCTTTTTTACGAAAATGCCTCAGAACTTGATTTCGTTGTCCTTTCGGGATTGACGGGCTGCGGAAAAACGGAGATAATCGAGCATCTGACAGGAAAAATGCCCGTACTGGATATAGAAAGAGCCGCCGGTCACGCATCAAGCCTTTTCGGCCACATCCGTTACGAACTCAGAGCATCGGACATACCTCAAAGCCAGCTTCAGTTCGAGAACCGTCTCTTCGAACAGATAATTTCCAACAAAAATACCGGACTTCCTTTTTTAACTGAGAGCGAAAGTAAAACAATATCAAAATTCCATATACCTGATGCCTTATACAAAAGATTGCTTGAATCACCCGTGATAGAGATATCTTCTTCAATGAATCACAGGATCAGAAGAATAATTCAGGAGTATTTCTCCGATGGAAACGAACGCGTTTATTCAACCGTTAAGAATTCTGTTTTTTTGAAAAAAATACTCGGCCGTAAAAAAATTAACGGACTTCTAAAAATGCTCGAAGAAGGTAAAGAGTATAAATTCTGCGAATGGTTCCTTACAGAATATTATGACAAAAGGTATTCGGCAAGATATAAAAATATTGTTGCCGGAATCAAAAATGATAATAAATTAGAATCAGCCCGTAAAGTTGAAGAATATCTGAAGGGAATTAAGTAAAGCCCTTTATTGCTCTGGTGTTTTATTGTAATTTTCAATAAGATCAAGAACCTTATCCGCAAATCCGTTCTTTACAGTATAGTAAACCTCATTATTTTGAGATCTCGTTTTCTCCACTATGCCGTGCCTTTTTAAGATCGCGAGCTGCTGGGATACGATCGGAAAAGATTCGTCCACACACTCCGCCAGGTTGCCCACTCTGCACTTCTCTTCCCTTAAAGCCATAAGAATATTTATGCGCTTCGGATTACTGAGTGCTTTAAATACCTCCGATAGCTTCTGATGGTTCTTCATACACTCTTTTTTCAGGCTTTTACTGACCATATATCAGCCTGTCGTTCAAATATATACTATAATTTATAGAAGTGCTCTTTGAAAGCATTGCCGCGACAGGACAATATTTCGTAATTGAAAGCTCAACCGCTCTTTTGATCTTTTCAACATCGAGATCATCTCTGCCTTTGATAAAATACTGCAGATGTATGTCTTTGTAGATCATCGGATGTTCTTTTGCGGAGTCTGCTTCTGCTGTCATCGAAAGTTCATCGTATTCAACACGCATCTTTTTGAGTATTGATGCTATATCCATCCCGCTGCACCCCAGAAGTCCGCCCAGCAGAAGAGCCTTTGGCGAAGGTCCGCTGTCATTACCCCCGAACTCCTTTTTTGTATCCACTGTGTATTTATGACCGAACTGGTCAATCTCAAAAGAGAGATCACCCGTCTGAACCGCCTTTACCTTCATTGCCTTTCTCCTTTTTGGTAATTTTGAAAAAAGATGAGATCACATATCCTATAAATGCGCCGTAGAAAACAGAACCCCACGGATTCGCTGTAATTCCTCATCCGCCCGAATTACAGCCGATAAAATAATAATAAGTGTATCCGAGTGCGGCTCCCGCCAGCATCGCCGTGATCCTTATCAAATAACTTTTCATAATATCCCTTTTAAACCAGATGCTTGTCTAGTTTATTTTTTATGTTCTGCTCGGAATGCGCTCCGGTCAGACCGTCCACCACCTGACCTTTTACAAATATCATCATTGTAGGAATCGACTGTATATTGTATTTAACTGCGATATCCCTGCTCTCGTCAACATTCAGCTTGGCTATTTTGACTTTTCCCTGATACTGATCTGCAAGGCTGTCAATCACCGGTCCGACCATCCTGCACGGTCCGCACCATTCAGCCCAGAAATCCACCAGTACCGGAATTTCAGAATTAATAACTTCCTGATCGAAGTTTTCTTCATTAAGATGTAGTGCTCCCATTTTGATCTCCTTTTTTTAGTTCGTTTATTTCAATTCTTATCATTTTTACTACTTAGTAAATTTAATAAATACTTTCGCGGATGTCAAGCTTTTTTTTAACAAGAAAAACATTTAAGTTGCGAACGCCCGTATAATTTCTTATCCTTTGTGTCATAAACAAACCTTATGAGGAATTCAATGACAGATCTGATAATACACAACATAGGCAGACTTTTCACGCCCGATCCGGACAGTTTCGGCAAAATGAATGTGACGGAGAACTGCTCGATAGTTATTAAGAACGGACTTATTGACCAGATAATACCGTCCGACTTGGAAATAAACGCTTCAAAGCTTGAAAAATTCGATGTTCTCGATGCAAAAGGAATGTCCGTTCTTCCAGGATTTGTTGATTCTCACGCCCACCCTGTATTTGCGGCATTAAGGAACGGCGAATTCGAAATGAGGAACGCGGGAAAGTCGTATCTTGAGATAGCTGAAGCAGGCGGAGGGATAAAGAACAGCGTCAGAAAGCTCAGAGCGATGAGCGAAGATGAACTGTATGCAATCTCGGTCAGGAGGGTCAGAGAATTTATAAAATTCGGAACTACTACTCTCGAGGCAAAATCAGGTTACGGCCTGACCTGTGAAGATGAGCTTAAAATGCTCAGGGTGATAAAGAGGCTCAATGAAACACTTGAAATTGACCTTATACCGACATTTCTGGGAGCGCACGATATTCCCGAAGAGTACAAAAACGACCGCGAAGGCTATATCAGCCTGCTGATAAATGAAATGATCCCGAAGGTTGCGGCGGAAAAACTCGCCGTCGCCTGCGACATTTTCATAGAAAAGAACTATTACACAGTAGATGAGGGCAGGCTAATACTTGCCGCCGCAAAAGAGCACGGGCTTGATGTCAAGATCCACGCCGACCAGCTCAGCAGAACGGGCGCGAGCATGCTCGCGGCTGAACTCGGCGCGCTTTCTTCCGACCATCTCGAATATATTTCGGAAGAGGATATTGACGCGATGATCGAAAAAGGTACAGTCTTCAACCTTATGCCTGGGGCGTCTTTCTTTTTGGGAATGACCGATCACCCCCCGGTAAGAAAGATCATCGCGAAGGGCGGAATATGCGCGCTCTCGACAGATTTCAACCCCGGAAGCTGCTACTGTTATTCACTCCCTTTCATCATGACGATATCGGCGATCTACCTTCACATGAGCGCGGAGGAACTCGTCTGGGCGGCCACAGCGGGCGGCGCAAGGGCTCTCGGACTAAATGACAGAGGCATGATCGCCAAAGGCAAAAAGGCCGATCTGCTCGTCGTCAAATGCGGCGAACTGAGCGAAATCCCTTACAGCATGGGAATGAACCTTGTCAGAAAAGTAATAAAAGACGGAAAAGTACTTTAGGAGGAACTATGCAGTACCGCGAAATGACAGGCGGCGACAAAGTATCTGTACTCGGCTTCGGATGCATGAGGTTTCAGACAAATAAAGACGGTTCGATCAAAGAAGATAAAGCATCAAAGCAGCTTCTTTATGCCATTAACAACGGCGTGAACTACCTCGATACCGCAAAGATATATCACGGAGGAAGAAGCGAGCCGTTCGTCGGAAAGTTTCTCGAAGAAAACAAGCTCAGGGATAAAGTATATATAGCAACAAAGCTGTCGCACTGGCTGCTCGGCGAAAAGAAAAGTATGGATATGCATTTTAAGGAGCAGTTAAAAGACCTCAGAACCGACTATATAGATTACTATCTCGTTCACTCTCTCGACGGAAAAAGCTGGGCAAAACTCAAAGAACTCGGCGTATTAAAATTTCTTGATAAGATAAGGAAGCAGAAAAAGATCAGAAATGTCGGATTTTCTTTCCACGGCAATATAGAGCATTATTATCAGATAGTTGACGATTACGACTGGTCTTTCTGCCAGATACAGTTCAATATACTCGACACAGATTATCAGGCGGGCATGAAAGGATATCTCTACGCAGTCAAAAAAGGCCTTTCAGTTATCTCGATGGAGCCGTTAAGAGGAGGAAGACTCGCGCAGATGCCTCCCGATGAAGTAAAAAAAATATATGCCGGCTCCGGCCTGAAAAGAACACCGGCCGAATGGGCGCTCCGATGGGTATGGAACTATCAGGGAATAGCGACACTCTTATCAGGAATGAATCAGATGAAGCAGATAAAAGAAAACATCAGAATTTCCAATACCGCTTTGCCGGGATCAATGACCCGCGAAGAACTTCAGATAATAGAAAAAGTCACGAAAGTGTATAAAAAACTCATGAAGATAAACTGTACAGGATGCATGTACTGCCTGCCTTGCCCCTACAACGTCGCAATACCGGCCTGCTTTGAATATTACAACGGATACCATCTCTATAACGATGAAAAATACAAAAACTACTACAAAAACTTTCTCGGCGACAAAGCAAAAGCCTCCCTCTGCGTAAATTGCGGGAAATGCGTGCCCAAATGCCCTCAGGGATTAAAGATACCCGAACTGCTGAAGAAGGTCGTGAAGGAGTTTGAGGGTGTAAACTAAAATGCTGGAGGAAATGATGAAGAAAATAATCATCTTAACTCTAATTTCGCTTTTACCTGTTGCACTCTCAGAGAGCAATACTATAACACCTAATTGGCAGTTCACAATACAAGAGCTGATAAAACTTCTTGATAACGATCTTGACTTTTTCGATACATATGTATCAAAAAAAGGATATTCAATCCAGACTAGTAAGCAGTCAGTATTTTACGAACAAAATATACCTGCCAAAGATCATAAAGAAATATCTCACTTTGTAAACTCTATAACTTATTTCCTTGATGAGACGATAGATTCAATAGTTTTTCATCAATCCGTGCTTTACGCATTCTATCAAATGGACCAATTTTTAATTCTTAAAGAAGGAATCAGTAAAAATTTCGAGAAGAGAAAGAGCAGAAGAGAATATTTTTTAGAAGATCATTGGGGTTTTTGTTTAACACCAACAGAATGGATACAGTACAACTGGGAAGAGTATAGTGAGAATGAAGGAGGTTTCTTTAGAAATGAAGATTACCGTGTTCTATTAACAGCCAGAAATTATGACCGTAACAGGGGTATTGGGTTTGAAAATACTCAGTCCAGATTGGATTTTATGGCAAAAAAGACTAAGATAACATCTTATGAAATATATATCTTCAAAAGAAAGTAAACAGATTTAAAAATGTTAGGGTGTCATAAAATTTTGTGTATATGTATTTTATCTCATCTAACATGATTCTCTAGCCTTTCAGTGAATAACTAAAAAAGTCGGCTCCGTCCATGAAAATTTGCTTGAAGTCCTAGACTAAAATTTACACAATATTTCAGTTGATAGAATAATAAATATTCGTTATTTTTAGCATATCAAATACGGAGTTGTGTTATGAAAAAACTGTCTCTTTACAAAATCATACTGC
>SLFX01000130.1 GCA_007124045.1 Candidatus Delongbacteria bacterium
ATCATCGTTACCGAACCAGTTCTCTTCCTTGAACATTACAGGATCACCGACACCGGGCGGAGCGTCTTTTCCGAGATCGTCAATGCAGGCTTCGGTGTTGATTATTGCCATATCAGGAAATGTGCTGTTCACTCTTTCCAGAACATCCTCATAGACCTTTTCCGTGCTTTCGTACCAGTGTATCGCCACTCCGTAAACATACTTCGCTGTCTCTTCGTCAGCGAATATCACATCGGTCCATTCTTCTATTCCGTCTCTGTTCTGATCGTAGATAAGCAGTTTTTTATCCCCGTGACCGGCTTCTCTAAGCTTCGGCCCGAGATGATTCTTAACAAACTCGTTCTGAGACTCCGGGGTGAACTTCATGCTTTCCCACTGCCCGTTATTGCCGTGAGGCTCGTTTACGGGAGTAAGCCCCCAGATATCAACTCCTTCTGCTTTATAAGCATCGAGATATTTTATCAGATAATCGGCGTAAACAGACACATATTCCGGTTTAAGCGAGCCTCCAGTACCATGCCAGTTGTTCTCCGGCGAACCTGGTATGAACCAGTCTTCAATATCTTTCATCCATGACGGTGCTGTCCACGCAGACGAGATTATTCTCAGTTCACGGCCGTTCTTAATATCAATAGCTTCTTTGATCATTGGAAGCAGATCGTACTTCTCATCTTTTAAGCCCGGAAATTCTTTTCTGCTGAAACCTTCCAGATCAGGAGCTATGCTGAATGATGTCAGGTCCGTATCGCCTTTTTTATCAGCGTAAGAATATTTTCCTTTGACAGTGAAATCACAAGATCCGATATGAGTTCTTGTAAGCGTAAAATCGGCTCCGTTCTCTCCGAAGATGTTTTCCATGACCTCTCTTCTCTTTTCGGGATCAAGATGCGCGAGAACAAATGCGGAAGATTCTGTAAATGATGTGCCTATACCGTCCATGACCTGCTTTAATGAATCGGGAAAGATGTTAATAACATTATCTTCGGCACTGCCTTTAATAAAATCGATATTCTCTTTTAGTGTCAGTTTATCTCCCGCCTCAGAAGTAACTATGATCTCTTCCGTAGCAACGATATTATAAGATACTTCACTCGTACACCCTTTCATTGACAGTAAAACCATAAATAAGATCAAATATACAGGAATGAATAACTTCATTTAAGCCTCAACAGATTCTGTTTGTAAGGAATGTCTTTCTTCAAGCTTGACCCTTATTTCGTTTGCTCTCTTTTCCGATAGGTCATACTTCCACATTATAGCTATCGCAATTATTGTTCCCAGTATAGGCAATCCCGAGTAGAAAATCCTCAATCCTGTCAAAGCAGTGTGTGTCTGTACCGACGAATCCTGATTAAATCCTACAAGAGACATAATCATACCGCTTGAAAGACCCGCAAAAGCGAGACCGAATTTGACCATCCACCAGTATATAGCGCCGAATATACCTTCCCTGCGCAGTCCCGAATTAAGCTCGTCAAGGTCGCAGACATCAGCCGTCATTGACATCATCAGAGTGAACAGTCCGCCTATTCCGAAAGAAAAAAGAGGTAAGGGCAAAAGTATCCAATAAGGACTGATACCCGGCCTTAAACACCACCAGAAAAGAATATATCCTACTATTGAAATTGACTGAGAAATGACGAAAGTCTTTCTCTTGCCTATTCTTTGCGATACCTTCGTTACGATCGGAATGGTTATAAATGTTGTGCAGAGCGCTCCGACCATGCCGTGAAGTGTAGGCCACGGATGTGCAGCACCATGATCGCCTCCAAATGTATAATGAACGATTATGAAAAATGAAAAGGCCGCGATGGTATTGAACGAGTTAAAAACAAGAAAAGTGGCTATGCACAGCCTTCTGAAGGGAATGTTGGAAAAAGCCTCTTTGAAACTTTTAAAGATTGACTTAAGGCTTTTCTTTATGTTTTTAAGATTAAGTTCTTCATAGTCTTTTTCGTCTGCAGTCGGTCTGCTTTTAACGAAGATCGCCGGAACGAGTGCAAGAATCAGACAGAAAAGACCAACCCATACAGCGAGCTGCCTTGATCCTGCCGCAGGAGAATCGAACCAGTCCGGGCTGTATATCACAACCCAAAACCAGGGAGCTATAACCCATGCCCACTGACCGATCCATTGTGCGACAGCCATCACACGCGTGCGTTCATGATAATCATTGCTCATTTCGTAACCCATCGCAACATAAGGAATACTGAAGATCGTAAGACCAAGATAAAATGTAAATGAAAATATCATAAAATAAATGAAATTGTAAACGATACCTTTCTCGATGTGAAGCTGCCACATAAGTATAAAAGACAGTCCGGTTATAACTGCTCCGAGAAAAACATACTGCCTCCTTCTGCCCCACTTTGATCTTGTGTTGTCAGATATAAATCCCATGATAGGATCAGTAATCGCATCGAAAAGTCTCGGAACGAAAAATATAATTCCCCATAGCCAGGGAGGAAAACCTAGACCCTGTACAAGAACCACCATAAATATGCCCAGCGCGGCCGGGAACATCTGATTCGCGAGCATTCCTATTCCGAAAGCAACCTTCTGTCCCATCGGTACAGATCCGCTGTACAGGGCTGAACTTTTAACTCCGCTCATTTACACTCCTCTTTATAGCATTTATTTATTGTAATATACATCATCAACTGCAAATTCCCAGTTTCCGCCTGTTGTACCCTGTATGAAGAAAGGATAAGAAATATTCGAAAGGTTCAAACCTGCAAAAGCACTGAAAGGAATGCTGACCCTGCCCCATTCACCGTTCCTGACAAGTCCGTATTTAGCTTCGTGTGCGCCAAACTCTATGGTCCACTGCTGAAAAGTACTACTTAATATTGTAATTCTGAAATCTGCATTTGCAGGTATTTTTATCATGAAGTTGATTTTTCCGGCAGAATAATCGCTGAAATTCATAGGCTGATCCGTTTTAATTCCTGCTCCCCATGAACCCGAAGCGGGAGTTTTGAAAGTCAGAACATTCTCTCCCTCGTAAGGCGGTATGTCGCCCGGATCCATTGTAACAGCAAACCATGTATCGACTATTTCTGAATCCTCTCCGAGAGTAAGACCGTCTCCTACTGGAGACAGATCAGTAAATATACCGAAGTAATCAGATTTGAAAATTATGGTCACGGAAGAAGTTTTTACAACACCGAACAAGTCAGTGTATGTTAGAGTTAATACATCCCCCTCGTCTATAAATATTGTGTCAGTTTCATCATCCGTCTCTCCAAAATTGATCTTTCCGCTTCCGTTACCCATCAGGTCAAGCGGTACATTAATATTTATATTATCAGTGCCGTTTGAAACGCTTACGATTACAGTATTATTTGCAGATCCTATGTCCGATACCTTTATAGTCGCACCGTCCGAATCTACAGAGTACAGGTCCGAGCTGAACTCAACACTGGTAGCAGGTATTCCGCCACCGCTGTAATATATATCATCTATTGCGAACTCACACTCCGCACCTCTTCTTTCAATAAAAACGAATACATAATCAAGCATGCCGAGGTTGAGGTCTCCTATAATTTCTGAAACAGGTATCACAGCTCTGCCCCATTCCCCGTTCCTTTCAAGTCCGAAAGCGGTTTCATTTGCAGGAAACTCAACATAGCTCTCACGCCCCAAAGCGTCAATCAGTCCAATCTCAAAAGTTACATTAGCAGGTATTTTGATCATGAAATTAATAAAGCCGTTCTCAAAATCGGACAGATCAAGAGGATAATTTGACATTATACCTCCACCGAACCATCCTTTTCCGGTGGTGATAAAACTTAGAACATTAGGACCTTCATAAGGAGGTGTGTTGCCTGCCGCAAGTGTCTCTTCCCATACATATATCTCTGCATTCAAACCCGGTGTTATTCTGTCATCAACAGGAGTTGTGTCGGTAAATATACCGAAAGTTTCAACCGGTTCCGTTTCGATCTGGTAGACCCTTATCCAGTCCACATACATATTTTGAGGCCATTCTGTCGTTTCGTCCGGACTTCCGCCCATATTTCCGCCGACAGCGAGATTGAGGATCAGGAAAAATCTTCCAAAAAATTCTGACATGTTCTGCGGATCAATAGCTTTAACAAAATATGTCATACCGTTAATTCTGCCTACGATCCTTCTCTGATCCCACTCCACCTCATAAATGTGGAAATCATCGCTCAAAGGATTTTTCAGCTCAAGTCTCTCAGAAGCATAAGTGTGTACTCCGTTCTCCTCCCAGTGAAGAGCAAAAGATGTTGTGTTTGGTCCCATAAGGTAAGGACTGCCTTCCATAATATCTATTTCACCGCATTTCGGCCATCCCAACTCATCAATGTTGTCTCCAAGCATCCAGAAAGCAGGCCACATTCCCATTCCTGTAGGTACTTTGATCTTTGCCTGTATCCTTCCATATCTTATATCGAACTTGTTCTTAGTATGAACTCTTGCTGAAGTAACAGTCCCGTTACGCTTACCGGGAACACCTGATGGACATTGTGCAGAAATAATCATCTTTCCGTCTTCTACCCTCACATTGTCCTGAGAGTTTGTATAGAGCTGCCATTCGTCGTTGCCCCAGCCATCATTTCCTGATCCGTACGGTCTTGTGCCGTAGCCTGTATGGTAACTCCAGTAGTCAGGATTTGGGAAAGATGATTCCTGTTCGAAATTTTCTTCCCAAACAAGAACATACCTGTCAGACGGAACACTATCCTCTATAAGTCTTGGCTCAGTGATATCACACCCCCAAAATACGAGTGCTGTCAATGCAATTAACATACATTTTACTTTACTGACTGTTTTTAGCTTCTGCATCTAATAAACCTCCGGATAAATTTTTAAGGCTACACACAGTACTCTTTTTGCACCTCTGACGAACCCTGTATGTGCTATATAGCAATATACTAACAAAAAAATAAATGTCAAGAATAAAAATCATGTTTTTTACATTTAAAAATCTCCAAATCTTTTGTTGACTTAAGTTAATTATATTCGTAGTTTTATTCAGCCGATGATAATCATCCTCAATAAAGCGGGGTTATAATTAATGAACGCGACCACACCAAAATATGTGCAGGTGAAAAACAGAATAAAAGAAGGTATAAGAGACGGAACATTTAGCGGAAAACTTCCCGGAGAAAGGGTTCTCGTTAAAGATTTTGAAGTTTCGTATATGACGGTAAGAAAAGCGATAAACGATCTTGTTGATGAAGGAATCCTACACAAAAACACCACTAAAGGAACCTATGTCAGCAGCCGTAAAATGACGACTAAGACTACATATAACATAGGTTTTTTTCTGGACGACAGGATAAAAGATGGTATATCAAGTCCATATTACTCCCTTGTTTTCAATGCTCTCGAAAAAGAGGTAAAGGAAAAGAAATACAATCTGACTCTATTTTCTAATTTTGATGATTTCAATCCGCTCAACAGTCACAAAAAAATTGACGGAGTGATAGTAAGCTGTTTTCCCAGGCTGGAAAGCAAGATACAGGAAATAAAAGATTTTATGCCTGTAGTACTAATTGACAATTTGGCATCCGATAAATCAATCCCCTCTGTCACAACAGATAATTTCAACAGCAGCCGGGAAGCCGTAAGATACCTGGTATCGTTGGGACATGAGAGAATAGCTTTTATAACAGGACTTATGGATTCCGCAGTATGTAACGACAGATATCTCGGTTATACGGATGTGATGGAAACCTCCGGACTCGGTTCAGATAAGAAACTGGTTTTTAAAGGCGACTATTCATACGAATCCGGAGAGATCGGCGCAGAAGAATTCCTCTCTCTTAAAAACCCTCCCACAGCTATTGTATGCGCAAACGATTCAATGGCTATAGGAGCCATGAAACAGATACAGCAGTACGGTCTGAAGATACCCGGAGATATAAGCGTGATCGGTTTCGACGATATCAAAGTCTCGTCCATGGTCTTTCCGCCTCTAACTACCATTGCTGCTCCGGTTGATGCAATTTCTGCAAAAACAGTCGAATTGCTTTTATCAATGATCAGCGGAAATGACCATGAGTACGAACATATTATAATGCCCGCCACTCTGACTGTCCGCGATTCATGCGGTGAATGCAGGAAATAATTATTCTATTTTTCGCTTGACATTAATTTAAAATTTGTTACATTGCTATATAGCGGTTGTAAATTTTATTTTAGCGGAGAAAACCATGACACCTTTATTGCTAAACCTGAAGAGAAAATCAGTGATGATTTTAAGCATTATTCTGCTTTTTGTCGTAGCTGAGTCGTACGCATCCCCGAACATAGTTAAAACCTACCAGGACGAGAACGGATGGAAACTTCTTGTTGACGGAGAAGATCATTTTGTCAATGGAATGGTCTGGAGCTATACGCCGATCGGGCAGAATTATTCCTATAATCTCTGGGGAGAATCCGAGGAGCATATTAAAAATGTTCTTGACTATGATTTCGGCCTTATGAGAGATGCGGGAGTCAATACGGTCAGATATTTCGGAATGATCCCGCCGAAGTGGGTTACTTATGTGTATGAAGAGTACGGTATAATGACGATCATAAACCACCTGATGGGAAGATACGGTCACAGTATAGGCGGAGCATGGACTCCACAGACGGATTATTCCGACCCGCTTACAAGAAGAGTTTTGAAACAGGAATTTCTAGACCTTGTTGAATTATATAAAGACACACGCGGTGTCATAATGTTCGCTCTCGGAAACGAGAACAACTACGGTCTTGAGTGGAGAAGTTTCGAGATTGAGAATCTGCCTGTCGGAGAGAGATACGCCAGAAGAGCTGAATATCTATACAGCATGTTCAACAAGGCGGTCGTAGAAGCAAAAGAGATAAACACCAATCATCCGTATATGATAGTCAACGGAGATATTCAGTACCTCGACATCATCAGAGAGCAGTGTACGGATATTGACATACTCGGATCCAATGTTTACAGAGGAATAAGCTTTACCGATATGTGGCACAGAGTAAAGAACGAACTGGGACTTCCTCTTCTTTTCACTGAATTCGGAAGTGATGCCTTCAATGCAGTCACTATGATGGAGGATCAGGTATCTCAGGCAATATGGATAAAAGGTCAGTGGAAAGAGATATACAATAAAGCCTACGGGCAGGGAGAGGAAGGGATCGCTTTGGGCGGACTTCAGTTCGAATGGAGGGACGAATGGTGGAAATACAAGCATACCGAGAATCTATTCATACAGGACACCAACGCATCGTGGGAAAACGGTGGATATGACTTTGATCACATTCCCGGAGAAAACAACATGAACGAGGAATGGTTCGGCATATGTGCGCTTGGCTACCCTAACAGGGACGGAGTATTTGTTGCAAAACCGAGAATGGCTTATTATGTACTTCAGAAGATATGGCAGATAGATCCTTACAACACAGAAAAGTCAGTTATGAATAAAAAAATTGATGCAATAGACATGACACTACTCGCGGCCGCGAGTAACTCAGAACTTGCAAGAAGAGAGATATCCGATCTTAGAAAATTCAGGCTCACAGGCGGAAGAATGCACGGCGATTTTCTGTTCAGCGGAAAGTCATATGCGGCTGAGAATTACGGAAAAGACGGTGTTAATTTTTCAAACGGTGAGATGTTCTTTTTCGATTTTGCTTTCCAGCCAATGAGAAATCTGACGGGAGAATTTACTGTAAACATTCTCGGAAATGTGGCGGACAAACCTCTGGAGGAATTTTACGGCAAAAGGGGAGCATCATTCAAAACGGTAATAACTGAAACTAACCCAGAAGGCGTTGCAGTTACGGCACATAAAGAGATCAAAGACAATGAAAGAGTTGAAATTTACAGTTTTCTGACGGAATACAAACACAGGAACTTCGACATGACGCTTTTCTACCATGTGCCGAGATACCACATGAAGTATGAAGGTGATTTTTTCGGACTGGTGTATGAGGCGACAGACATGGAGGGAATGGATATATGGAACGACAAAGCGCCCTACGGGATAGAGTTTAATGGGAAAAGAGGACTTAACGGATTAACTGTGATTGCAGGACCTGAGATATATTGGGGTGCTAATCCGAAAGCGGTTGTTAAGTATGATTACCGGGGAAGTCTTTTTGATTATACTCTGATGCATTCGGAAGATTTTGCAATGGCGGAGGCCTCCTCAACCGCAACAGTATCAATTGAAAGACCGACCAGCCAGTCCTCAGTTTATTTTAGAACAGGGTTAATGAAGGATTCAAAACTTGAGATCGGATATCTCGTTTCAGGGAGAGAAAAGATCGGAGACAGCTATTTTTATGTTGAAGACGGCAATGTTTTCAAGGATGAGATCAGATTTAGAGACACCCAGGCTGTAAAAGCAAAGATCACTCTACAGGGTCTGATGAGAGGCATTTACGATGCTTCATTCACTTATGCCGGCCTTGTAGCTGACGGCGGAGACCCTCTCAGGGAATTCGAAACAACAATGCCGTTTTCCGGGCTGGGTAACAAGATAGAGATCGAAGGCGGAATTTTGTTCCCCATCGGCAACATCTGGCTTCTTCCGAGAGGACTCTACAGAAAGAATCTGATCGGTCCCAACCCGATCATCGAACCTTACACAGAAGGTGCAACATTCTATCCGGGTGTTACACCGCGTAACAGAGACAGGGACCCGTTCGCTGTTTTGGGAAACAGGGAAACAGTTTCCGCTGAATTCTTCATAACTTATGATCCGACTCCTGCAAGTTTCTTCTACAGCTGGGACAGAAGGTGGCGCGAGGATGCGCATTTCGCATTCAGCGTCGGAGGAAACTATACCAGCTATAAGACCGGCACAGATTCACACATGTTCTACTATCTTGAAGGTCAGACAAACGCACCTTTCGGGATCGGTTTGGAAGAAGCTGATGTATGGCTCGGCAGAGGTACTTTTGTGCTCAATCCGAATCCGAACCTGATGATAACCGGCGATGTAGAGATCGGAAGACAGCAGTCAACAGGAACTCCCGAAGGAGGTAGTAAGGATTACTACACGCTCGGCACGAAATTCAAATTCAACAGAAAACATGTTTTTGAAACTTACGCGAAAAAAGACGCGTGGGGCCCACTTGACTGGTACAGGCAGTTCAATATAACATATCCCTATCAGTTCATGTTCGATTACTCAATGCTGATAGACAGAATATATGACGAATTGATATCGGGCAGACTGGGGTTCAGGGCACTTATGAAAACGCTTGACGATAATGCGCCTGACTTTGAGCGTGAAGGCGGTAGGAACAAGTATGTTTTCCAGGCCGGATTATACTATAAAATAGAATTTTGAGAACCGGAGGTAATATGTTAAAAAAAATAACTCTAATAACATTCGCAGCTGCAATGATGCTGTTTTACGGCTGCGAGATCAAGAACGGAACCATAGCGAACGAGATCGAAATGCCTTTGGATGACAGACTTGATCTTTACAGCGAAAATGTCGGAGTACACCCAAACACGGATATTTTAAAAGATCCGCAGAATCCTTTTGTTTATGCCGGTCTGAATCAGCAGAATGTATGGGATATCTATGAAAAATGCCCTTCGCCTAAAGCGAAATTCTATCTTTGGGCTACAATGCTGACCATTATACCCATGGGGGAGCATCAGTACTATACAGCACTGTCACTTCATGAGTTATACACGGCCGGAGG
>SLFX01000029.1 GCA_007124045.1 Candidatus Delongbacteria bacterium
AAATTTCTAATCCCTAAGTAATTTAAAAATCTAATAATTCATTTAATTTTATAGATAATGCGTCTGATAATCTGATTAAATTGAGAAGGGAAGGATTTCTTTCCCCTCTTTCAAGCATGCCTATGTAGTTCCTATCAAAATCACCTTTAAAAGCTAACTTCTCCTGAGTAAGATTCCTTTCAATTCTTAATTGTTTCAAACGCAACCCGAATTCTTTTAATTTTATTCTATCCATTAGTCCGGCAAATTGTCTTAGAAATGTAATGTAGCTCATAGTTGCTCTTTTTACAAACAAATTTCTTCTTAATATTTCCCTCTATTTTCCGGCCGGCCATATTGACTATCCTCCTCTTTTCCGTTAGATTTATTCGAATTTTCAAGGGGAGTATTAAATGGATTCATTGAGTTTTGCACTGCTGGCTTTCACCTCGTTCTTTACGCTGATAAATCCGCTTGGAGTGATCCCGATATTCGTGGCGATGACAACGGATCTGGATGAGAAGGACAGGGCTAAGACTGCGAGAAAGGCGTCTTTCGTTTCGCTTTTGACGATCGTTATTTTCGCTTTGACGGGGCAGCTTCTTTTTAAATTTTTCGGGATCTCCGTGAACAGTTTCCGGATGGTGGGCGGTATTATTTTCTTTTTTATGGGTATGGATATGCTTCAGGCGAGGCTGACGAGGACTAAGCTGAAGGAGTCCGAAGTGAAGTCTTATGTGAACGATATTTCGATCACTCCGCTTGCGATCCCGATGATCTGCGGGCCGGGCGCTATTACGAACGCGATCGTTCTTATGGAGGATGCGGCCGGGTTTGATCAGAAGGTTATTCTGCTTGCTGCTATATTTGTTGTGATGCTTATTACTTATCTCGGTCTGAAATTTTCGTCAAAGATCACGACTCTGATCGGGGTGACGGGGAATAATGTGATGATGAGGCTTATGGGTCTGATCGTTATGGTCATCGCGGTCGAATTTTTCTTTGCCGGTCTAAAGCCGATAATTAGGGATATGATTGGGTAGGGAATAGAATAGATTAGATTTATTTTTTCTTCTTAGTCTTGTTGTTCTTTTTTGATTTTTCTTTTAATTTTGTCAGGAAATCTGCATCTGCAAGATCCTGAGGTCTCGCTGATGTTTTTTTGGCGGTTATCAGGTCATCTATTGATAAAAAATTTAATTTTGTTCCTTCAATTTCTGTTACGATTTTATTTTCATAAGCTGATTCGAAATCTAATCCTTCCACCGATACGAGCAGATCAATCCTGTTGGGTTCATAGCCAAGTTGAATAATATTTTCTTCTTTAGAAAAATCTTTTTCTGTTAGTCCAAGACTTCCAAACCCGAATTGATTTAATGCGTTAAGGAGATTAATAATGTTGGACTTTTCGATCATAATCCAAATATCAATATCCTTTGTATATCTCGGATATCCGTGAAAATTAACGGCAAATCCTCCGATTATGAGATATTTAACAGCGTTCTTTTCTAATAACTCTGCAAACTCTCTGAAATCTTTGCTGATCAGGATAGTAGATCGCATTCAGCTCTTCCCTCATTTTTTGTAGTTCGGCAAGCCTTTGCTCGTATGTAAGAGTCAGCCAGTAAAGAATATTACTGTCGTCGTGCCCTTTTTTCACTATTTTTATTACTTTTTCCATGCATACAATATAACGAATTCTGTTCGTTTTTTCAATACAAATTTAGTCTTTAATTATCTCAACCCCGGCGATTTCCGATAAAAGTCCGAAATGTTTATCGAGCGTGTAAATTCGAGGCAACTTTGTTTGTCTAAAAATTATACTTGCAATTATACTTGGTTTATGTTATATTACGGTCAACAAATAGAGGAGGTTAGATTATGCCTCAAATATCGCTTTATATTGATGAAGAAACGCTGAAAAAGATCGAGAAAGCCGCCAAAAAAGAGCATATTTCCATTTCAAAATGGGTGGGAAATAATATTAAGCGTTCATTTGAATCAAAAATAAATACGGTTGAAAACAATACAGCCGAGTGGCTTAAGCTTGCCGGTTCGTGGGAAGACGAAAGGTCGGCCGAAGAGATAATCACGGATATTAAAAATTCAAGAACAGAGAACAGAAGGTTTGATGATGGGCTATTTGATTGATACGAATACGATAATCTACAGCATAAAGAACAACGCGAAAGTGAACGGCAGATTTAAGGAATTTCTTCATGTTACAAAAGCCATATCAATGATCACTTACGGCGAATTATATTACGGGGCTAAGAAGTCCGCAATTCCTGAAAAGAATATGGCTGTAGTACGCAAAATGACCGAACTTTTCCCGTTAATTGAGATTACGAGACCGGTTATTGAAACTTTTGCTGACATCAAAGCCTATCTGTCAAAAAAAGGCCTGATAATACCGGATTTCGATATTATTATCGGCGCTACTGCGCTTACTTTGAATTATACGCTTGTTACGAACGATTCCCATTTTAAAAATATTCCCGGACTCAAGCTGGAGAACTGGGCTGAATAAAACACTACCTTAACCCAACGAATTCATCATAATTCTCCGGTGTGATGATCTCAGCTTTCTTCACCTTGTATTCATTAATAAAAGTGTCCGGTATCTTCTTCTTGGAAAGTTTACTCCATTTGAATTCATAAGCTGATAATTCGCCGTCAGATTCCTCAATGTAGTCAATTTCCTGCTGGTTGTATGTTCTCCAGAAATATCTGTTGCAGTACATTTTGTTGTAGTGCGTATGCTTTATCCTTTCGCTTATCACAAAGTTTTCCCATAGTGCTCCAATGTCCTGCCTTATATCGACAGGGGAGAAATTGCTGATAAGTGCATTCCTTACTCCGTTATCGTAAAAGTATATTTTTTTACTTCGTGAAAGTTCTTTTCTAAGGTTCCTGCTGAAAGCACCGAGCCTGAATATAATAAAGCAGTCTTCAAGAAGGTTTATATATTTTTCAACCGTTTTCTTATCAGCTTCGATTATTCTGCCCAGTTCTGTGTATGAAACTTCGTTCCCCACCTGAAAAGCAAGCGCCTGGAGAAGTTTTACGATCGAATCGGCTTTCTGAAGGTTTCCCCATATTAGAAGATCTTTGTAAAGGTAGCTGTCAACAAGAGTATTTAACAGCTCTCTCTCATTTCCCGGATTATTTATTATTTCAGGGTACTGACCATAAACGAGCCTCTGTTTCAAAAGCGACCGCTCCTGAAGATAACCGTTATGAGAACTAAGTTCAGCCTGGCTCATAGGAAAGATGCGGTATTCCCATTTTCTTCCCGTAAGCGGTTCGTTGAGCCTGTTGGCTAGTTCGAAAGACGATGAACCAGTCGCAATCACCTGAATGCCCTTTATATTATCAACTATAAGCTTAAGCGTAATTCCGATATCTTCAAATTTCTGGGCTTCATCAATAACAACCGTGCTCCTGCCGCCTATTATATTCTTCAATTTCTCCGATGAAGCTTTATACAGCTGCGTTTTATGTTCGGGATCATCTCCGTTAAGCCATAAAATATCTTTTTCAGCGCCGAACATTATATTCAGAATAGTTGTTTTGCCTGTCTGCCTTGCACCGAGAAGAATAATGACTTTACCGGTACCGAGTTTTTCCTGTATTCTCTGTTCAATTATTCTTTTTATCATACAGCTTCTCCGCTAAGTAAAAGTAATATAGCAATTGAACTTTAGATTGTCAAGCACAAAATCCCCGAATTGCCATTAATTCGGGGATTGAAATCCCCGAATTACCACTAAAACGGGGATTGAAATCCCCGGATTTACACTTGTCCATAGTAATTGATTAAAACATCATTATTCTTTATATTTATCCTGCTAAAAAACAAATGAGGTTTCGATATGAAAAAATTCACTATGGTTATTATCTTGCCTGCTCTTGTTCTGCTGACAGGATGCGCGGAGGTTCTAAATCAGCTTGCTCAGTCGACGGCAAAAAGACAGGCTCCGGGTTTGTCGACCGAAGAGATCATCCGCGGTCTGAAAGAAGCTCTTGTAGTGGGAGCTACGAACACGGTTTTCGAAACGTCAAAGACCGACGGTTTTTACAAGAACCCGCTTATTGTGATCCCGTTCCCGCCTGAGGCCATAAAAGTTAAAGAGACCGTGAAAAGCCTCGGCATGGACGGTCTTGTAAAAGATTTTGAAGAATCATTGAACCGTGCGGCGGAAGATGCATCGAAAAAAGCTCTCCCGATACTGAAAAGCGCAGTGATGAACATGACTATAAATGACGCTATGGGAATTCTGAAAGGAGCCGATAACGCCGCTACGGAATATCTGAAAAGAACAACTTCAGCAGCTCTGACAGCCGAATTCACCCCCGTCGTGAAGAACGCGGTCGAGACAGTTGAAGTGACGAAATACTGGAACCCTATCGCTTCGGCATACAATAAAACGACATGGCTGACAGGCGAAAAGGCCGTTAATCCCGATCTTGACAAATATATCACTCAGAAAGCGCTTGACGGAATGTTCAAACTGATCGCCATTGAGGAAAAAAAGATCAGGAAAGATCCCGTTGCAAGGGTGACGGATATATTGAAAAAAGTGTTCGGGTCGGTAAGTTAAATTCTCATTTCTTTAACTTCTTCTGAACATACTGACTCAAAGACCCGTCCATCTTCATTTCCAGAATTTCTTTTTCCAGAAAGAAACTGATCACCGTCCTGATAGCCACTATGCTCGCAAGTATTGCCATACCGTTCAGAGTAGGGTTCACTATTGTTGAAATAATATCTGCGGATATCAGAAATTCCAGGCCCAGAAGAAGATATGATCCCAGCTTATGCCTTAATATTTCTCTTTCGCGGAATATTAACTGATGGTGGAATCTTTTGAATTCAAGAAAGATCAGCCTGAAGGTTGTAAGTGTCACGCCCCATACAATGATCGCCGCTCCGATACCGCCTATCACCTTCGAAATTATATTTAGAATGTCTGTCATATTGTTTCACCTCCTATAATCCCGCTGTTTCCAGCCAGTAAAGAAAAAGTACTATGGCTGCACATAGAGGAATGATAACAACCCAGTGATTCACTTTTAATAGTTCGGGCAATGTAATATTGCCAAAATCACCTTTCTTTAAAATACCGTCCTTTATTTCCGAAAAAACGGCCGCATATAGACCAGCACCGATTATTATACCGATCAACCCTCCGACAGCCGCATCGAGATATCCGTTGCCCACAGCTCCCGCAATTGTTCCCGGACAATATCCCAGAATCGCAAAACCTGCTCCAAAGATCAGTCCTCCGATAATGTTCATTCCGGCCGATCCCGGTTTGGGATAAAGTTCTACCCATCCCATCGACTTCATGAAATATATTCCTGTCATACCGACAACAACAGCAGAAAGCATTATCTTAAGGACAGTAAAATCTTCCAGAAGCAGCTGGCCGATTATTACATCATACTTTGTCGCTCCGCCTTTTTGGAGCAGAAAACCGAAAATAATGCCGAATATCAAACCTGCTATGAGAGGCTTTTTGTCTTTTTTTACCTTATTGTACTCTTTCATAACCTACCCCCACATACCGATTATATAGAACATGAAAAAAGCCGTGATAATACCTCCGATAAAAAAGAATATCGCGGATATCCAGCTTGAAACAGCCAGTTGAAGCGTGCCGCTTATCCCGTGTCCGCTTGTGCAGCCTCCTGACCATCTTGCGCCGAAACCAAGAAATATCCCGCCTGCAAGTGCAATAAAAACCCTGAACACAACATTCGTACCGAACGCTGAGGACCATTTTGACGGTATCCAGACCAGTTCAAAATCTCCCGATATCACTGCAGAAACAAATGCACCGACGATTATACCTAAAACGAGCATCCATTCCCAGTCGATCTCGGGTTTGAACTGCTTATAATATTCTTTTTTCTCAACTTTTCCGCCCCTGAATATTTTCTCCAGCATTCCGCTTGTACGGGCAAAGGCCGTCGAACAACCTATCGGTTTTTTTGATATGAGAAATGTAAACCAGCTTAATATGCCTATTCCTGCCCCTACGGCATAAGGCGACCAGACTGCTTCAGTAAGCCAACCCATAATACCTCCAGTTTTATTAAAATTTCTTTTCGATTTTAGAAAAAGAACGCGATCCGTGGGGATTTTCACAGACTTTACACTTTTTGATATATCCCGCTGCGCCATAACCGCTCATTCCGCCCGCTACATTATACACATTTTCAAAACCGTGCATTTTGAGGATACTTGCACTGAGGCTTGACCTGTGGCCTGTACTGCAGATCAGAACATAAATATCGTCTTTTTTGAGTTCTTTGTGCCTTTCTCTGAGATCGGGCGCCGGTATATTGACGGCTCCTTCGATATGATTATCCTCAAATTCTTTTGGGGAACGGACATCTATAAGGGTAAACTGCGATGAACCGCAGGTCTTCTGGTAAAGCTCTTCTGAGGATATCTGACCGATCGAGGCCGTCTTTTGCCCCGCTACCGCCCAGGCGAACATCGCTCCGTCGAGAAAACCTTCGATATGGTCAATACCCGTTCTTCTTGCCCTTCTTGCAGCGGTCTGCGCCTGTTCCATGTTCGCGGACACAAGAAGAAGCCTGCTTTCCGGCGGTATCACCCAGCCTGCGAAAGTCGGGAAATTACCCCCGACATCAATATGCCATGAACCCTGAATATGATGGCTTGCAAAACAGTCATAACTCCTGGTATCGAGCACTGTATAGCCCCCGTATGTGATCTTATTCAGAAATTCGGAAGGTTTAAGCTCTTCTAATTCCGGCATATCTTTTATCATCACCGGACCTTTTCTGTTGATATCGCTGCACCGGCTGAAATGATCCGGAGCGGGAGGCATATCGCTTGTGAGTGACTTTATAAACCACTCTTTGTCCTTTATCTGAAGCGCTTCATTGAATTTTCTTTCGAAGCCGATAGTCGAACGCCATTTTGCACCCATCGCCCTTCCGCAGAGCGATCCTGCGCCGTGAGCCGGATAAACTTCGCAATAGTCGGGAAGTTTGAGTATCTTATCATGCAGACTGTGGTAAAGTTTACCGGCAAGTTCCTGCGCGATGTCGGGGAAAAGATCGGGCCTTCCCACATCACCCACGAACAGCGTATCCCCGGTAAAGATACCCACAGGTTCATCTGCCCTTGACAGATCTTTGATGATGTAGCAAACATGCTCGGGCGTGTGTCCGGGTGTCTCGATAACATTAAGCTCCATATCCTCTATCACGATATTATCGCCTTCAGATACCGGCTCGTGGTCAAAAGTGCATTTTCCCGATGCGGGTGCGTATATTCTCGCTCCTGTTTTATGCGCAAGATCAATGTGTCCCGATATAAAATCCGCGTGAAGATGTGTCTCAATGATATGTGTTATCCTAACGCCGAGTTTTCTTGCATCTTCGATGTATATATCCGCATCCCTTCTCGGGTCTATCACCGCACAGGTGTTGTTACCCGCAAGCATATAGGAACTGTGAGCTATCTTTTCTACAAAATAATGTTTTAAGAGCATACTGCCTCCTTTTTAATTTTTAAAAATAAAACAGATAAAATACAGCTGTTACTGTTATCAAGAACAGGATACTTATCCCGCCTCCGGCCTTAAAATAATCCCTGTTACTGTAGCCGCCGGGTGTTATAAGCATGGCATTTACCTGATGTGTGGGAAGTACGAATGAATTTGCCGAGCAGACAGCTGCGAGAAGCACAAGCGGTCTGGGGTCTATATTCGCGATTCCGGCCATACTGATCACTATGGGAGCAAGCACAACGGTGGACGCTACATTGGACATAAAGATCGAGAAAACACTGGAAAGAATGCCTACGAGAATGATCGTTAGTAATAGATTTCCTTCGCCTGCGAAGGCCGAAATATGCTCCGCGATAAAAACGGCGGTTCCCGATTTTTGAACAGCAATGCCGAGAGGTATAAGTCCTGCTATCAGAAATACGACCTTCCAGTCTATCGCTTTGTACAGATCCTCAATGGTTATCACCTTTAATAAAACCATCGCAAAAGCTCCCGTGAATAGTGAAACCGATATCGGAAATCCTGTGATCGCGAGTATAAGAGCACCTGCGAAACATATGACCGCCGGTACTGCCTTTTTTGGTTTGTGTGATACAGTTTTAACAGGTGTAATAACTATAAAATCATCACTCTCTTTCAGTTTTTGGATCTTTTCCCACATACCGTGAACAACAATAGTATCGCCGGGACGGAATTTTCTGTCGGAATAGTCCTGTTCGATCCTTTCATTTCCGCTGAATATCAGAACCGGTTCTACAGAATATTCTTTTCTGAACGATACATCTCTTACCGATTTGCCGGTCAGATTTGATCTTGGAGGGATCAGTATCTCTGCAAAGCCTGCGCTGTCGGGATCGTTAAGGTTTTTAAGGTTATCAAGCTTATCTTTCAGTTTAAGTTCCATATCGCCGGAAAATCTTTTTACATTTTCCTCTTTTCCCAGAATGACTATATCATGGCCTTCCTCAAAAACGGTATTTCTCCAAGGTGCATGGTCAACGACACCGCTTTTTGATATTGCCAGTATATGAACTGAATATTTCTGCCAGACACCCGAAGTTTCAGGGGTAAGGCCTTTTAAAGGGCTCTTCTGCGGTATTGTATAACGGAATATTTTGTCTGGCAGCTGCCATGTGTTTATCAGTTTCTGCTGCTCTGTTTCTGTTTCGGCATTCTCTTTGCCGCCGGGAAGCACAATATTTCCGAAAAAATAAAAATAGAGTATGACAACAACAAGCAGGATCAGCCCTACAGGTGTTACGCTGAATACCGAATAAGGCTCCAGTCCCGATGATCTTAGAATATCGTTAAGTATTATCAGAGGTCCAGAAGCTATCATGGTAAGCGTACCGCCGGTTATAGCGGAAAAACCGAGGGGCATTATGAGTTTTGAGGGAGATATTCTCTGCTTTTTTGAAATATTCAAGACCGCGGGCAGAAAAAGCGCAACCGCACCCACATTTTGAACAAAAGCCGACATAAGGCCCGTAACCGCAGAGACAACGCCTGTGATATTTTTTCTGCTTTTTCCGGTTATTTTCAGGATCCTGTCTGAAAATGAATTCATAACGCCGGTATCGGAAATCCCCTTACCCATTATCATAACGGCCATCATTGATATTACTGCGCTGCCGGAAAATCCCGAAAAAGCCTCTGAAGGAGTGAGCACTTTTGTCCACACAAGCAGAAGCATTGCGACAATTGCAGCAATATCTATCCTTAAGAGTTCAAAAACAAATATAATAACTGTAAGGGTCAATACCGACAGAACTATGATCATTTCAAATTCCATACCGTAAAGTAATTTATTCTTTTTAGAATTGCAATATATATTCTTTTCGCAAATCCCTGCCGCTTCAGTCCCTGCTGTAGTATCTTAGAGGTCCTGAAGCTTTGAGTATCGAAAGTTTTATCTGA
>SLFX01000043.1 GCA_007124045.1 Candidatus Delongbacteria bacterium
GATCGCTGACATCAGTACTGAAAGTTTCTCTTTCGATATTATTGGGTTCGCCCATTTTAAGATATATTCTTCCTCTGTCGGTTCGCCAGCCTTCAGTATTTTTTTGCGAAAAATCCGCCTCCACCTTTTTAAGACGGGCCTTAAAAGTCGCCCTTGCGTTGGGATTCTTTTTTTCCATTTCTGTCCAGTAACGCTTCAAAAATTCTCTTTTCCCCTGAGCATTCAGCCCCTGATGTCTGTTACGGTCTTTGGAGTCGAGTGTGGATAATACCTGTTCAAATTCAGTTAGAATTTCGTCATCTCTCATTATATCAATTTGGATCGAATCCTTAGCTGATGTGCTTAATTCTTCCGGAAAAACCATCATTTCGCGTGAAAAATCGATCTGCCTGTAAATGTAAAAATTATTTGAACCCCCGATCGATCTGCCGGTTGTTTTGTTGGTAACATTAAGATGAAAATTATACGAACCTGTTTTTAACCTCGCTATGAGTATCCTGTCTGCTATTGCCATTGATCCGCCCGGAGATAACTTTTGGTATGCTTCACTTTCCATCTCAGTCTTGCCTTCGGCAGAAACTATACGCCAGTTGTACTCTATTTTATCATCAGGGTCAATACCGTAAAGTTCTGAATAATAAAAAATAAACGGTCTGTTTGTACCGAATATCTTACTGGGATTAGGAATGATAATCGCGCCCTGTCGGAAAAATTCCGATTTTTCATCCACATTATCGGTAACAATCCTCGATGCTAGTTGTATGGTGGAAAACGACATAGTTTCGGGAAAATCCGCGACCATGAATTTATTCGATTCTTGAGGGACCTCAAGTACATCAACAACCTTTCCTGAGTTCAAATCTTCAATTTCTACTCTGAGCCCGTAATACCCGGGAGGAAGAGCGGTCTTTGATATCATTGGTATTTCTGCACCGCTGAATTTCTGTTCCGGGTCTGATATGCTGAACTTCTGCTTCCATATATCTTCGGCAATTACTCTTCCCTGATCCAAAATATAGAGTTTGATCGAAAATACACTTTCAAGATTATCATCGAACTCAAGATTAACTATGGGGAGCGATATATAAATATCTGTCCTTGTCAGATCATCCTCCAGTGTTTTGAAAGATGAATAATCAACATAAAACACTTCTTTTGATAACAGTGACAGAAATGTCAGAATAATTACAGGAAAAATAATTTTTCTCATTTTATAATCCTCCTTCCTTCAATGTATCTGCGCCTCCAATAGTCCATAGTAATATCACTCACTGTAACGCCCAGACTTGAGGAAGCGTGTAAGAATTTATTGTCATAGAGATATATTCCCACATGAGAAACACCTCTGCCGTCAATGTTAAAGAACACAAGGTCACCGTATTTCAGGCTGTTTATGCCGGTCACTCTACTGCCTCTCATATATTGGGATTCCGATGTTCTCGGCAGATTAATATTGTAGAGTTCACTGAAGGCCGTTTGGGTCAACCCGCTACAATCAAATGCATCAGGACCGGTAGCCCCCATTCTGTGTACTGCATGCTTATATTTTTCATAAAACCTTTCAATTCTCCCGTCACCTGAAGGCGGTCTTGAAACTTCAACGCTCTCGACAACCGCAACTGCCGACGGAGTGCAGGAAAAATTCAGCATAGTGAACATCAGGAATATAATCGCGTATATGACTATTTTCATCAAAAACCCCTTTTCTCCTTTATGTAGCTGATCAGTCCTGCAGTAGAAACATCATAACTTTCATTCCCGTTCCCGTTTCTGATCTCATCAAGTACTTTTACCGCCAGTTCCTTTCCCAGTTCCACTCCCCACTGGTCAAAGCTGAAAATATTCCATATAACTCCCTGTACAAAAACCTTGTGTTCATATATAGCTATCAGTTTACCGAGAGTATCAGGTGTCAACCTGTCGTATATTATCGAATTAGAAGGACGGTCGCCGGGAAAGACCCTGTGTGGACTGATCCTTTCTATCTCATTCTCTGTTCTTTTTTCTGATCTGAGCTTTTCGATAACCTCCTGTTCTGACCGACCGAAAGCAAGAGCTTCTGTTTGAGATAAAAAATTTGCCAGAAGTTTATCGTGATGGTCCGATACCGGATTCAAAGGATGAACCGCACACAAAAAATCACTCGGTATCATATGAGTGCCCTGGTGAATAAGCTGATAAAAAGAATGCTGTCCGTTAGTTCCCGGCTCACCCATTAAAACCTGCGCTGTTCTGTACCCGGTATTTTTACCATGTCTTGATACAGATTTTCCGTTACTTTCCATGCTGAGCTGCTGAAGGAATGCCGGAAATCTGCTGAGATACTGATCATAAGGCAGAACGAATTCACATTCGCATCCAAAAAAATCCGAATACCATATTCCCAAAAGGCCCAGTATTACAGGTATATTCCGGACAAAAGGTTCATTTTTGAAGTGAATATCTGTTTTTTCCGCACCTTTCAGCATCTGTTCATACAGATCGTAACCGACAGAAATAGCAACAGGCAGGCCAATAGCGGACCACAACGAGAATCTGCCGCCGACAAAGTCCCAGAACTCGAACATGTTTTCGATATCAATTCCGAATTGAGAGACTTTTTCAGCATTCGAGGATAATGCGGCAAAATGATTTTTTATATATTCCTTATCCTTTGCTTCGGATAAAAACCACTCTCTCGCAGTTTGGGCATTGGTCATTGTCTCCTGTGTCGTAAACGTCTTTGAGGCTACAAGAAAAAGTGTTGTTTCCTGATCCAGATGCTTCAGTGTTTCTGTAATATGGCTTCCGTCCACATTAGATACGAAATGCACCCTCGGACCTTTATCAGAATAGTGTTTCAGTGCTTCGCAAGCCATATGAGGCCCAAGGTCTGAACCGCCTATGCCGATATTTACAACATCTGTAATTTTTTTTCCTGTATATCCCTTAAAGACACCTTCTCTGACCGAGCAGGAAAAAACCTTCATTTTCTCTCTGACCGAGCGGATATCGGTAAGAATATTTTTATCATCAAGTATCAGTTCTGTGTTTGTTAAATCCCTCAGAGCTGTATGGAGAACCGCTCTGTCCTCTGTCTCATTTATTTTTTCGCCCGCGAACATGGATTCTATTGCCCGGTCAAGCCCGGATATTTCAGACAGCTCAATAAGCAGAGACATTACAGTACCGTCAATCTTATTTTTGGAATAATCCAAAAGTATATTATCGAATTTTACAGAATATTTATCGAATCTTGCAGTATCTTTGAAAAGCTCCTTGAGAGGGATATTTTTCATTTTTTTATAATATCGGAGAAGCTTTTCCCAGGTTTCTGTTTTTTCGGGATCCACTTTTTTCAGCATCAAACGACCTCTGCGAATTGTTTCTTTTCAAGTTAAGCAAAAAAAACAGTTTCTTCAAGTATTTTATATCTTTCTGTCTATTATTTCAAAAATACTTCTAATGAACCCTGCCTCTTTTTTGTTTAGCCTGACCCTCCTGAAAATGTGCCTGATGTTTTCTTTTATCTGATCTTTGTTGCCTGACTTTTCCATCAGTTTGTTTTGAACCACCTTTTCTATAAGACCGAACATTTCCTCTTTTTCTTCAAGATTCAAAAGATTTTGAGTGATTTCCGAAGATGATGAAATACCGGAGTTTTTTGACATTTCGTACAAAGCTATCATCGCAGCAGTTGCCACATTTAATGAAGAATAGTCTCTTTCAGTCGGTATGATAACAGTTTTATCACAAACATCTATCTCATCATTGTTCAGTCCGTTCGTTTCATTACCGAACATTATACCTATCCGTGCTGATGAAGGCAGTTGATCTATTTCTTCGACCATTTCCTGAGGTGTAATGACTTTAAAATGCCGTCTTTTTCTTGCCGTAAAAGCATATACAACATTAAGGTCCGACACTTCAGATCTCAAATCGCTGCTGAACCGCAGATATTTATAGTGATCCTTGGCTCCGGCACACATCGTAAGAGTTTCCTCTTCTGAAAAATTCATCTGATTTACCGAAACAATGTCTCTGAAACCAAAATTCTTCATAGCGCGCAGAACCGAACCTACATTACCGGGGGACCATATCCTGCAGAGGATTATTCTCAGATTATCCTTATCCAATTCTTACAAATACTTATAGAAAGCTTTGTAGGCCTTATAAGTATGATATATATCGGCTTTTGAAGCAACCTCAAAAGGCGAATGCATGGAAAGCAGTGCAGTTCCGCAGTCTATGACATCCATTCCATAACGGGCAAGGAATTTCGCCACTGTTCCTCCACCACCCTGATCGACCTTACCAAGTTCGGTTGTCTGCCAGAGAACATTGTCTTTATTGAAAGCCTTTCTGATATCCGCCACGAATTCGGCATGAGCCTCGTTCGATCCGCTTTTTCCTCCTGATCCGGTAAATTTTGTCAGGCATACGCCATATCCTATTTTGGCTGCGTTCATTGGCTCATTAACGCTTTTCCATTCGGGATCAATACCTGCATTAACATCCGAGGAAAGGAATTTACTGTTTTCCAGCGATTTTATAAGGGTATTGTAATCCGCTTTCCCGTACAGATTGAGGATATCGTTTACAATTCTTTCCACAATATTCGAGTCGGCACCCGCGTTACCCGCAGATCCGATCTCCTCTTTGTCGAAGAAAACCATCATTATATTCTTCTTTATCTCTGATGCTTTCATATCCAGAATTGCTTTTAGACCCAGATAAGAACACACCCTGTCATCCTGACCGTGAGCTCCGACAAAACTCCTGTCGAAACCGATATCCCTGGCTTCGCCTGCGGGTACGAGCTGAAGCTCGGCAGAAACAAAATCCTCTTCTTTGATGCCGTATTCATTATGCAGATGATCCATGATTGCAAGCTTTACAGAATCTTTTGAACTTTTAAACTTATACGGAATAGATCCGACCAGAATATTTAGCTGTTCGCCCTCAATGATCTTGGCAGGCGTTTTTTTATACTGGTCCTGTGCGAGATGCGGCAAAATATCGTTTATGGTAAAAACGATATCATTCTGCTTTTCTCCGATATTCACATTGATCTTTTTGCCGCTTTCGGTTACGATCACCCCGTGCAAAGCCAAAGGTCTGGTCACCCACTGATACTTTTTTATTCCTCCGTAGTAGTGGGTTTTCATGTATGCCATATCTTCGTTCTCGTACAGAGGATACTGTTTCAGATCCAGTCTGGGGACATCAATATGTGCTCCGTTCATCAAAAAACCGTCGGCACATTTATCAGGATTTTTAATAACTGCGAGTGCACCGCAAACCCCGTCATACTGAATGAAAAGTTTCTTGTCTGTTCTTTTTGCTTTTCTGATATCGACAAATCCGAACTTTTTGGCAATTTTTTCTATCGTGACCATTGCTTCTCTTTCTGTTTTGCTCTTGTTCAGAAAATCCTTATAGCCCTCGGACAGCGACATCAACTCATCAAAATCCTTTTTTTTAATGTCCTCCCAGGCATTTTTCTTTTTGAAAAACAATTTTTCACCTATCTTTTCCGCTTCGCTCTTTTTGTTCTCCGGCATTTTACATCTCCTTTTATAAATTTTAAACAGTAACGGTCATTAAACGGCTTTTGCAAATTTAAACTTTAAAACCGAAATTGTCAACGACAATCATCGTGAGATCATCCTCGAAGCGATATTAAAAATATCCTCGTCATCCCCTGCAGATGTGATAAGTGAGGCTATTTCTTTCGTTCTTTCCTTTTCATTCAGCTTCATAACATCAACTACGGTCCTTTTTCCGGATACTCTCTTCCTGACTGAAAAATGAGTGCTGCCTTTCGATGCGATAGCGGGAAGGTGGGTTATTGCTATAACCTGTCTCTGTTTAGCAAGCTTGAGCAACTTATCTCCAACTTTTTCGGCGATCCTTCCGCTTATACCTGTGTCTATTTCGTCAAATACTGATATAATATTTTCAGTTTCGGAACCTGTCATATTTTTTACCGAAAGCATTATTCTGGATACCTCTCCCCCCGAAGCCGTCTTCGAAAGAGGCCTGTGCTCTTCACCCGGGTTCGTCCGTATATAAAATTCCACCGAATCTGCACCGTCGGATGAAACGGTCTTTTCTTCTATTCTCAGCTTGATTTCGGCATCATTTAGTCCGACATCCGTAAACTCCTGTCTGATGCACGATTCAAACTCTGATGCCCCCGCTTTTCTCTCTGCCGTCAGTTTCCTGCACTCTTTTTCGATCATCACATTCAATTCATCATGTTCTTTTTCAAGTTTTTCTCTGTCGAAAACAAATTCATCCATAGATCTTATACGGCCGGTTATATCATCTCTGTATTTTATAACATCAGATAACCCGGGTCCGAATTTTTTCATAAGCCTTCTCAGAAGGGCGTATCTGTCTGATAATTTACGGTGTCGCTCCTCATCGAACTCAAGTGAAGAAGAAAAATATTCTGCCGAACTGCCGAATTCCTTAACTGCCTGATAAGCGCATTCAAGGTCCGTTATGAATGGTTCGAACTGTTTGTCTGTTTTTGCGAGTTCGCTACAATTTTCCAGCAGAGATCCGAGTGCGGAAAGAGCGGAGCCTTCCGAAGGGTCAGTATCTGAAGTAATCTTTGAACAGATGCTTTTTATATCTTCGATACGATCCATTTTTTTAAGATCATCTGATATCTCTGTATCTTCTCCCTCGACCGGAGAGACCTCGTTTATTTCTTTGAGATGATAACTGAAAAGTTCTTTTTTATCCCTCAGTTCATTTTCAGCCCTGATCAGCCTCTCTCTTTCTTTTTTTATCTCAATACTTTTTTCGTACAATGAAGCTATCAAATCAGTTGAAACAGCCGAAAAATCATCGAGAATTTTTATATGCGTATCTTTTATCAGCAGAGACTGATGGTCATGCTGACCGTGAATATCAATAAGGTAATTGCCGAGAGAAACAAGAACTTCAGCGTTGGAGGGAGTGTCATTAATAAATATCCTGCTCCTTTTTGTTCTGTAAACTTCTCTTCTTATGATAAGGTCGACGGCTGTTTCGATACCGTTTTTTTCAAGAATCTTTTTCCGGCCTTCGGATATGTCGCAAAATTCCGCTTCCACGATCATCTTATCAGCACCTGTCCTTATCATGTCGGCATCCGGCTTTTGACCGAGAATAAGTTTTAACGATGATATGAGAATGGATTTTCCCGCTCCGGTTTCACCTGTAATGATATTAAGGCCCGTGTCAAAAAAAACTTCAAGTTCTTCGATTATCGCTAAATTAACTATGCTTAGTCTTTTAAGCATCATATCAGTTGAAAGGCCTTCTCAGATCATACAGTCTGCCGATCTTGTGAATATCGGAGGGCGATTTTATCGAATAGAATTCATCTGCGTCGTTGCCGTCTTCCATCACATTTATTATCGCATTCGACAGATATTTTCCGATCTTTAGAACAGTTGTCTTTCCGAAAAGCTGGTGTTCGTAATAAGGATCTTCGAGATTGCTTGCCATAGTATTTGTGAAGATGATCTCTTTAATTTTTTCCGAACGAAGGAGGTTTTGGGATCTGCCGGTCAGGTGCGCATGAGTGGCGAACATCGTATATTTATCTCCACCCATTTTCTCTATAACACCGTACATCGACGCAAAACTTCTTACTATATCGTCAAATATAAATTTTTCTTTATTCTCGTGACCTTCATAATTCTCTGAGTTTTCTGCTACGCAAATATCTTTCAAAAACCCTGTAACAGGATCCCTTTCTTTTTTAAATCTCACCCAGCTTATACCGGTCAGGTCAGGATTTAAATTCTGAAGATTTTTAATTATATCTGTTGCGAGTTCTTTTGAACCGTCATCAGTTGAAACAAAGACAGCCCTTTCCCCCCTGCCTTTTATCTTTCCGAAAGTAAAAAGATAATGTGCTATAACAGGGGATACCGGAAGGTCTATAAGAGCTTTTGAGCCTTTTAAAGGATCGCCGAAATAAACTTCACCGAAAGCTTCCACAATATTCTTCGTGTGTGCATGAAGGGTCATTGTTTTCGATATGCCCTCGTTTTTAAATCTTTTTGCGATCCTAAGAGTGGAAAGTGATTTGCCGTCGTATTTTTTCTTATCTTTTTCAGTATAAACAATCCCGCTTCCCGGCCTGAGATGATTGCCGCTGAGCCTTATATTTGTCCAAACAAGGTTCACTTCTTTAGCACCGTTGGTATGACAAACATCTGCGGCATGACAGATCCTCTCAAAAAGAAGTGAAGGCTCCCAGAGTTTATGACTGGCTACGAGATATACATATTTATCTTTTAGCCTTTTCATCGGCTCGGTACAAAAACCGTCCCTGCCTTCAAGAAGAAGTTTCGGGTCATAATCATCGTCCTCGTGAAGAAAATGGGCTATCAGCCCTTCCGGCTTCCATGGCTGATTAAGCTCTTTTGCAAGCTTTCTTGAGAATCTGTCCATGGGTTCTACAGGTATTATCACCCTGTCAAACGGCTCAATTTTTCCTAAAAGATCCATCGTTCATCACCTTGTTTTTAATAAGACTTAGCGAATATCACCCTTTTACTGCTTTGGGCACCGCAGCATATACATTTACCGCCGGACTCTTTTTCTGAAAAGGGAATGTTCCTCACGGTTACTTTGAGTTCATCCTTTATCTTTTCCTCGCATTCTGATTTCCCGCACCAGTGAGAACGGGCAAAACATCCGTGTATTTCAGGTTTTTCGATATTTTCAGGCGTAAAGACTTTCCTGAATTCGTTGTAATCATCTATCTCCAGGGTGTGTGAATTTCTGAAATCGTCGGCTTTTTTAAAAATTTCGTTCTGCATATCCGTCAGGTTCTGAACAAGCCCGCTGATAAACTCATCCCTGTTTATAAAATTCTTCTTAAGTTCGGGATCTGTCCTTTTAACTACCGCCAGAGAATTTTTTTCAACATCCCTCGGGCCTATTTCTATCTTGTAGGGTACTCCTTTTTTTATCCAGTGCCAGTTCTTCTCGCCTCCGCGTATATCCCTGTCGTCAATATGGATCATGATCTTTCTGTCAAAAAGCCTCATCGCAGAAACCTCAGCCTTTATCCCTTCAATAAAGTCCTTTACAGTTTTCTTTTCCCCGTCATTTCTGTATATCGGAAGAATTACAATATGAGCCGGAGCGATCCTCGGGGGAAGCACAAGCCCGTTGTCGTCGGAATGAGCCATCACCAAAGCCCCGATAAGCCTCGTCGAAACTCCCCATGATGTTGTCCATGCGAACTCTTCTCTGCCCTCTTTACTCTGAAATTTTATATTTGAAGATCTGGCGAAATTCTGGCCGAGAAAATGCGATGTGCCGCTTTGAAGGGCTTTCCTGTCCTGCATCATGGCCTCGATAGAA
>SLFX01000047.1 GCA_007124045.1 Candidatus Delongbacteria bacterium
ACGATCGAAGGGATATCATTCTCAAGGATGTAGTCGGTCCTGATCAGAGGGACCATCTGAAGCTCGAGTTTTTCCATTAGTTCTTTGAATTCAACGAACGGCAGATAGACGAATTTATCTATGTCGAAAGCATTGAAGAAAAATGCGGTCTGGCCTCTTAATTTCAGCTTGTTGCTCTGAATGCCTTCACCCATAAGCTCACCCTGCAGAGCTATGTTCCTGCCAAGAGAGCGCAGTTTGTTCTCAATATCGAGCTGCCTGGCCACTTTCCAGAGACTGTTCTCTTCGTCTTCAACTAATTCGAGATTTCTTGAGCAAACGCCGAATTCGCCGTTGTTAATGTAATAAGTTACAGAACTGCCGTCAATTTTTTCCGTCACATAGCATTTTTCGCCTTTGTATTTATCCAGAACCTCCTGAAGCACCTGAACCCTGGTCTCATCGGTCTTTGGTATGAAAGATGGAAATTTTCCTTTTGATATTCCGCTCAGGCAGGCAGGGATAGGCGGTTCATACTTTTCAACTCCGAGAACTTCCGTGCAATCGGCATCCTCAATGATCTCAAAATCTTTGGGCAGAACTGACAACGGAAAGCATATTCCCTGAGACACCTGTCCCCGAAGCCTGATAGTTCTTATCCTCATTCCGCGCGGCTTTAAGAATTCGAATTCCGGCCTGTCGGGCAAAATGGAGTCAATTTCGCAATAAACAGCGAGGTCGCCTGCTTTAAACTCTCCTTTTTTAACAACAAGCTGCCAGCCTAAAACTGAAGCCTTTTCTATTGCATCCGCACCCTCAATTGGTTCCAACGCTTTTATCTTCTGAATACTCGCCAATTTTCTCATGTTGCCCCCTTTGCTTAAACTCTAATATACTTCTTCATGCGTACCGATCTCAACAGGAATGATCGTATCTTCCTTAATTAAAAATTCAATTGACAGTCTGTAAGTTATATTTATAGAAACAGAATAAAGATCACTCAATTTTCCGGTAAGTTTATGCAGCCTGAGCGAAGGGTGGTAAGGATTGATCTCCAGCAATTCTATGGTCTTTTCATACTGAGAAACAAGGTCTGGATGCTTTTTGATAAACTTCTTTTCCTTCTTAATGTACGGTCCGGAATATATAATTTTAATCACGGGTGATCCTCTTTATATGATCTTTGACAGATTCGATGACATAATCACCTTCTTCTATGGCTTTCCTTGACTCTTCCAAAGCCGCCAAAAGTTCATATTCCCGCAGTTCGTTGTATCTCTCGACCGGAATGATAACATACTTACCTTTTCCCCTTACAGTGACTACAGCCTCACCGTACTGAGCGACCTCTTCAGCCACCACAGATATACCTTTCGTTTTCAGATCATTCGCGGTTATCTTTTTGTATTTATACATAAACAGCCCTTTTAATAGTACGATTAAAGGTACGAAATAAAATACGGTTTGTCAAGAATTTACTTTTGTATAACGGTTGATTTCAATTATTTTTCAGAAATGTTCCTTTTTCGAGCTCGTCGAAAGCTGTCCGGAGCTCTTCCTGAGTGTTCATTACGATCGGGCCGTACCATGCAACAGGTTCTTTGATCGGCTTTCCGGCGAAAAATAAAAATCGGACTCCCTCCGCTCCGGCCGTGACGGAGATCTCGTCCCCGGGGCCGAAATGCACAAGTGTGCGGTCGTCCGCATCCGCGTCGCAGAACTTTCCCGATCCCTCGAAAACATAAGCTATAGCGTTGCATTCGTTTGCGGCGGGCAGAATTTTCTTCACTCCGGCAGGAACGAACACATCAAGATAGACAGGATCGGCCGCTATTCCTTCAACAGGGCCTCTTGTGCCGAGATACTCACCGCAGATCACCTTAACCAGGCTTCTGTCCTCACCTGCGACCGCGGGTATCATATCCGATGTAAATTCCTGATAACGGGGTTTTGTCATTTTCAGTTTTGACGGAAGGTTAGCCCACAACTGAAAGCCGTACATTCTGCCTTCTGCGTCGCCTGCGGGCATTTCCTGATGGATTATCCCGCTTCCCGCGGTCATCCACTGAATATCCCCTGCCGTTATGCTTCCGCTGTTGCCGATGCTGTCGCCGTGCTCTACGCTTCCGGCGAGCACATAAGTTATTGTTTCGATCCCTCTGTGCGGATGCCACGGGAAACCGGCCTTATAGTCGGACGGATCATCACCCCTGAAATCGTCGAAAAGCAGAAAAGGATCGAAATCGTTCGTACTGCCGAACCCGAAAGCCCTGTGAAGCTTAACTCCTGCTCCTTCCATGGTCGGCTTCGCTTTTATCAATTTTTTTACAGGTCTAATAGTCATTTTTTACCTCTTCAGTTTATTTTGACGGAATAGTTTCATTTAACCGCCCAGTTCTCAAGCTTTAAATTCGGTATCCTTTGAAATTCATCCGTATTATTTGTTACAAGAACAAGATCCCTGCTTAATGCCTGAGCCGCGATCTGCATATCGTACGGGCCTATGACCTTACCTCTTCTTTCCAGGTTCGCTCTAAGAACTCCGTAAACTTCACTGTCTGAGTCATTAAAAGGCAGAATATCGAAAGCCGAGGCAAAGTGTAAAAGAGCCGTTCTGTTCTTTTCCCTGTCCGAGCTTTTTGAAGCTCCGTATTCAAGTTCCGCTAAAGATATCGCAGACAGTTTGATCTGGTGCGGCGAGAGCTTACTGATCCTTTCAACAACCGAAGCGGGTTTTCTGTTTATGATGTAAATGCAGATATTAGTGTCGAGAAGATACATCAGATCCCGCCCCTTTTCTGCATTCCGGGCTGATCTCTGCCTTCCGACATAAAGTCCCCGGTAAATTCGTCAAGACTTTTTTCAAAAAGCTTCCAGGGATTCTGCTTGGGAAAAAGAATTATTGTATTTCCGATCTTCTGGATATAAAGCTCTTTTTCGTTCACCTGATATTCCTTGGGAAGCCTGACTGCCTGACTGTTACCGCTGATGAATACTTTTGAACTTAACATAAAACACCTCTCTTTTGTATATACAGCAATATATACAGCAATTTCAAATTTGTCAAGTTATTCTTTTGTGTAAATTAACTGGTTCGCTGAGAACTTTTATCTATATTCTGCATTATGGTGAGCATTTCTCGTAGATAAACATTCAACTACTTTTCCGCTGATTTCCTATCTTTCTGAAGCCTTCCGTCATCTTCAGAAACACTTTTTCTATAGCTGCCGCAGCTTCTGAGTCGCCTGTGATCTCGAGAGCTCTTACCACCGCTTCGGCTGTTGAAATTTTTTCCGGGTCGCTCATCTTTCTTAGACCGTAAGAACTTTTCTGGCCGGACGGCAGCCTCACCCTTTTTATGCCTTCGAGCAGATGCGATTTTGTCATTTTTACCGCCTGGCTGTAATTGCCGTCGGGAACTATCAGGTTAACAGGCCGGCCCGCGCTTTTTGCGGTCTCTTCAGTGAGAACGGAGGACGCATGCGGAAAAAGCACGAGGTTCTCGTATCCTTCCAATATCAGGTCTTCTTTTTCCAGAGGCCTCTCCAAAAGTCCGAGAACAGGTGCAGCGCAGTTCGAAAGCATAAGTTTAACTATCTTACCGGAGTTTGTCGCCTTGTTGACTTCTTTGACATGTGTCAGAAGAGTTATTCTGGTCTTGAGATCAAATCTTATAATATCACTGCAGATGCAGATGCTTTCGTAGAGCTTGCATTTCGGGCATTTTTCCGCCCTTTTCTTCCGCGATCCTGATTTTATCATTTTCCGGTCTGTCTCCACAATCTTATAAACATAAGAGAAATGTAGTTATTTTCAGGCTTTTTGTCAATCCATGAAAGAATGATGATGCTCAAAACAAGACAAAAACCGAGAAGTTTGAAACCAGATTTTCCAAAATATACACCAATCGTTTATTAATTGAAAGATCGCTCTTTACAGATAAATCGTTTTCAATTATTTAATATTTTCCATTAGCTCAGAGTTTAATTAGTTGTTATATTACTCCGGAATAATTGCGGAGCGATCATGTTCAATGTAAAAAAAATACATTTCATAGGCATCAGCGGAACTCTTATGGGAAACGCGGCGATCTATCTTTCAAGGCAGGGATATGAAGTCAGAGGAAGCGATAAAGCTTTCTATCCTCCGATCGGCGATATGCTCAGGAACGAAAAAATGTTTCTCTATGAAGGATTTGACGAAAAAAACCTTGACTGGGAACCCGACCTTGTAATTATTGGCAATGCAATCTCGAGAGGAAACCCCGAGGCCGAAAAAACACTGAACGACAGAATGAACTTCATGGCACTTCCCGAACTTTTGAAGTATATGTTCATCGGTAGTAAAAACTCAGTGGTCGTTTCCGGTACGCACGGCAAGACCTCGACGACTTCAATTATTTCTAAAATATTCACTGATGCGGGAAAAGATCCTTCTTACCTGATAGGCGGTATTCCGGTAGGATCGGACACCGGGTTCAAGAATGGCGGAGGTGATTACTTTATCATCGAAGGAGACGAATATGATACAGCTTTTTTTGACAAGAGACCGAAGTTCGTTCACTACAAGCCGCACTGTCTGATAATAAACAATATCGAATTCGACCACGGAGATATTTACCGGGATTTGGACCATATTAAGCTTGAATTTACCAGACTGGTCAATATCGTTCCCGGCAACGGCCTTATCATAGCCAATTACGATGAGCAGAATGTGCGCGATGTTACCGGAAAGGCTTTTACGCCGGTCGCTTCGTTTGGTCAGAGCGGAGAGTGCCTGTGGCAGATCAGAAATGTGAAGAACGAAGGCCGGGAAACATCTTTCGACCTGTTCAAAGCCGGCGAGCCTGTCATATCCCCTGTCGTGAAGAGGTGCGGAATATATCAGATCTATAATTTTACAGCCGGCATCATAGCTTCGCTTTTCTACGGCCTTGATAAAACTACCATACTTGACACCCTTAAAACTTTCGATGGCGTAAAAAGAAGAATGGAGCACAGGGGCTTTGTGAACGGGGCTGAACTGATCGAGGATTTCGCGCACCATCCGACAGCGGTAAAAAATGTTCTTGCCGAGGTTCGCGGCCGGTATCCGGACAAAAAGATCATTGCTGCCTTTGAGCCAAGATCGAATACTACGAAAAGGAACATTTTCCAGAACGAACTTGCTGAAGCTCTTTCCATAGCTGACGAAGTCGTTATCGGCAAGATCGACAGAGAAGATCAGCTTTCTGCGGAGGAAAAACTTGACATGAACAAACTGCTTGAAGATATAAGGGCTAAAGGAAAAACAGCCGTGCACTATAACGAAAGCGGTGATATAGCGGATTATATCAAGTACAGTGCTGATGAGAATTCCGTTATAATCATAATGACGAACGGCTCATTCGACGGATTATTTAAAAAGTTGGGCATATGATGGCAGAACTTATAAGACTTCAGAAATACATGGCCGACAAAGGAATAGCTTCACGCAGAAAGTGCGAGGAATTCATAACTGAGGGGCTTGTCAAGGTAAACGGAAAAGTTATTACTGAGCTCGGGACCAAAGTTGATCCCGATAATGATGTAGTAGAAGTGAACGAATCGAAGATCGAAGCCGTAAAATCCGAATACATTTACATTATGCTAAATAAGCCTGTCGGGTACATTACATCCCTCAAACAGACCGACTCCTCTTCCCCGCTAGTGACCGATCTTTTGAAAAAAGTCAAAACAAGAGTTTATCCTGTAGGCAGGCTCGACAAGGATTCAAGCGGTCTGCTGCTTCTCACCAATGACGGCGATTTTGCCTATAAGCTCATGCACCCTTCATTCGAGAAGGAGAAAGAATATATCGTAACTACGATGGAGACTGTCACAAGGAGAATGATCGAAAGGTTCGAGAAAGGCATCATGATCGAAGGCAGAAAAACCAGTCCTGCAAGAGTAAAAAGGCTCGAACTTACAAAGATCAGCATAGTGCTCTGCGAAGGCAGGAACAGGCAGATCAGAAAAATGCTTCAGAAAGTCGGCAACACTGTCTCATATCTGAGGCGCGTTCGAATAAACAATCTCACGCTCGGCAAGCTCAAAGAGGGAGAGTACCGGTTTTTGACGAAATCGGAAGTTCAAGACCTTGTGAATTAGGCACTAAATCCCTTTTTATTATGTTTTTTCGGGTATCCAAATCCCTTTTTATTATGTTTTTTCGGGTATTACAATCTCTTTTTATTATGTTTTCTGTTGCAGTTTTGTAATTCTTTCGTTATATTGTATTCAAATTTCCACTTTATTGTGAGGTGCATTGATGATCAATAGGACTCTTCAGGGGCAGATAGAAAACAAATTCTTAAAGAATAAGGCTATTATCGTTATCGGAGCAAGGCAGACCGGCAAAACGACTCTGATAAAAAGCATGCTGGATTCAAGAAAAGAAAAGACTTTATTCTTTAACGGAGATGAAGCCGACACAAACGATATTTTTGACGGTCCGACGATCGCAAAACTCAAAGGTATTATAAGAGATTTCCAAAACGTATTCTTTGACGAAGCGCAGAAAATTCACAATATAGGCACTGTAATGAAGCTTATCGTGGATAATTTTAAAGATGTACAGGTGATAGCGTCAGGATCATCCTCATTCGAGCTTATGAATAATCTAAACGAGCCTCTGACCGGCCGGAAATATGAATTTCACCTCTATCCTCTTTCTTACAGCGAGTTAGCAGACAATTTCGGAATAGTTGAAGAAAAAAGAAATCTTGAAAACCGCCTTATATTCGGTTCATATCCTGATATCGTTTCCAGTGCTGAAGATGCGGAAGAACACCTTAAACTTCTTGCCGGAAGTTATTTATATAAAGACCTTCTTATGCTTGAACAGATAAAGAAACCCGTGCTTCTGGAAAAAATACTGAAAGCTCTCGCTCTTCAGATCGGAAGTGAAGTTTCTTATTCTGAGCTTGGAACGATAGTTGAATCTGATAAGAAAACCGTTGAAAAATATATTGACCTGCTTGAAAAAACATATATTATTTTCAGGCTTCCCGCACTTAATAAAAATGTGAGGAACGAGATAAAGAAAGGCAAGAAGATTTACTTTTACGATAACGGTATCAGGAACGCTGTTATCTCGGATTACAGACCGCTTGCAAAAAGAACCGATCAGGGAGCTTTGTGGGAAAATTATCTTATAAGTGAAAGACTGAAATTTCTGAGCATCAGTTCAAGCGGACGAGAAAGTTTTTTCTGGAGAACGACGCAGCAGCAGGAAGTTGATTATATTGAAACACAGTACGGCAAATATTACGCTTATGAATTCAAATGGAATCCGCTGAAAAAGGCTTCGCTTTCAAAGACTTTCGCTTCAGGCTATCCCGATCATGAATTTTTGACTGTCACGCCTGATAGTTACAGAGAATTTTTAAGTAAGGATGATCCATGAATTTTATAGAACTGGCACAAAAAAGATACAGCGTCAGAAATTTTTCGGACAAACCGGTGGAAAAGGAAAAGATCCTTAGATGCATTGAGGCCGCAAGGCTCTCTCCTTCCGCCTGCAATTCACAGCCGTGGCATTTCGTCGTTGTTGATGAAATAAATCTTAAGGACAGGATAGCTAAAGAGACAGTCATGAGCCTGTCCGGAATGAACAAATTCACGCTTGATGCGCCTGTAATTGTTGTAATTGTGATCGAAAAGAAAAGCATTTCTTCTACTATCGGAAGTTTTCTTAAAGGTAAGGATTTCAGCCTGATAGATATCGGTATAGCGGCAGAGCATTTCTGTCTTCAGGCGGCTGAGGAACGACTCGGCACCTGCATGCTCGGATGGTTCGATGAAAAAGCGGTTAAAAAGCTTCTATCGATCCCTGATTCAAGGCATATCGGGCTTCTGATCTCTCTGGGCTATCCGGCAAACGGGGAAGTCAGGGCGAAAAACAGAAAAAGCATAGAGGAAATGAGCAGTTTTAATTCGTATAAAAAGGAAAAATAATGACTAAAAGATTCAGCCGCGCCGTTGTTAAAAGACCGTGTGCGGAAATGGTGAATGGTATCACAAAAGCAGGACTTGGAAAACCCGATCACGAACTAGCCCTGAAACAGCATGATTCCTACATTGCCGCTTTGGAGAAATGCGGACTTGAAGTCGAGGTGATAAAGGCCGACAACAGATTCCCCGATTCGACTTTTATTGAGGATACGGCGGTATGCACTCCGCACTGCGCGATAATTACCCGACCGGGTGCGGCTTCGAGACAAAAAGAAACGGCAGGCCTGAAGGATATTCTGGTGAAATATTACGGTATCATCGAAGAGATCAATTCTCCGAGCACGCTCGACGGAGGAGATGTGATGATGGTCGGCGATCACTACTATATAGGCATGTCGGAAAGAACGAACGATGAAGGTGCGGATCAGTTTATTTCCATTCTGAAAAAATATGGAATGACAGGCTCGAAAGTAGAAATGAAAGAAATGCTGCACCTTAAAACAGGGCTTTCGTACCTTGAAAATAACAACTTGCTGATTACAGGAGAATTTCTGAAGAAACCTGAATTTAAAATATTCAACAGGATAGAGATAGATCCCCAAGAAGCCTATTCGGCAAATTCGCTGTGGATAAACGGCACGGTAATTGTGCCTGAGGGCTATTCCGGAACGCTTGAAAAGATCAGGTCGCTCGGTTATGAAACTATAATAACGGACACTTCGGAATTTCGAAAACTTGACGGCGGCTTGAGCTGTCTGTCGCTTCGATTTTAGGGAATGATATGAGACCTGAAGACATTCAAATTTCCGAGATAGAAAGAGCCGCCATGATCATAAAAAAAGGCGGTATCGCTGCATTCCCTACCGAGACGGTGTACGGGCTCGGTGCGAACGCACTGGACCCTGTCGCTGCGGCAAAAATATTCGAGCTTAAAGAAAGGCCTTCCTTCGACCCTCTGATAGTGCACATTTCGGAACTTGATATGCTCAAAGTTCTTACAGACACATCGGATGAGAGAGTCTTTAAGCTCGCGGACAGGTTCTGGCCGGGTCCTTTGACCATAGTTTTGCCCAAGAGCCCGAAGGTGCCGGACATCGT
>SLFX01000106.1 GCA_007124045.1 Candidatus Delongbacteria bacterium
AGAAGATTCGGGGAAGGATATCCGTCATTTGCTCGTCATTTGCTCGTCATTTTCTCGTCATTTGCTCGCCGTTACGCTTCAATTATGACATAATGAGAATTTTCTGTATCCCCCGTTGTTTTTGAAGGCTGATCGGCATTGAACCTGAGAGCTCCGCTACCGTAATAATACCATTGGAAAAATGCAAGTGATATGTTGAAATACCATTGGAAAAAGGTCAACCGGGTAAGTCGGTTATATAGACCGGATTATTCTCGTTATCTGGGATGCTGCGTATAGAGGAATATTTAAAAATTCTTTATCCCTGATGAAATTTTTCGGAGACAGCCTTATGATCAGTTTCGGTTCGTACTTGTCCTGATAACTTCTCAAACTCTTAATGCTACCTGACAAACCGCTTTTGACTTCGACGGGATAGATGTTATTCTGATGTTCTATCACATAATCCACTTCGGCATCGTTTTTTGAAGTCCAGTAAAAAAGCTCTTTGTTGTATTTTGCCATAAACTCCGCTGCCACATAATTCTCAATAAAAGCTCCGTTGTATTCGCTGAAAATCTCTGAGGGTCTTATTATGATATCTGAAGTGAGATTAAGCATGGCACCGAGCAGTCCTGTGTCAGACATATACAATTTGAATTTTGAACGGTCTGAGTATCCTGCAACAGGAAGTTTTGGAGTGCTGATATTGTATGCCGGATAGACGAGCCCCGCATTCTTAAGCCATTCTATGGCATTTTCATAAGCTGAAGCTCTTGAATTTTTTCTGACATAGCTGTATTTGAATTTTTTATTCTCTTTTGCAAGCTGGTAGGGTATCGAGTTCCATATCTCCGAAGTCTTTATTGCCTGTTCGTTTTCCGAATATTTTGAAAAATCTCTCTTATAAGCATCGAGTATTGAATTCTGAATATTTCTGACCCTGGCAATGTCTCCGTTTTTGAGGTAAGACTGAAGAACTTCAGGCATTCCGCCCAGATAAAGGAACAATTTATGTTTTTCGATCAATTTATTATGCAGAGCTTCATGAAACGGCTCTGCCGCTGTGGTTTTTTCTATTTCTTCGGAAATCAGTTCATCTCCAAAAGCTGAAAGATATTCGGAAAAACTCATCGGGAAGAGTGTCAGAAAATCAACTTTACCTACAGGAAAACTGCTTTTTTTGCCTACGCTGACTCCCAGCAAAGAACCTGCAGCTATTAAATGGAATTCGGGAGCTTCTTCACAAAAATATTTCAGGCTTGTGATCGCTTCAGGAGAGACTTGAATTTCATCAAAAAATATTAATGTGTCTGAATCTTCGATCTTTTTTCCGATGTATAAACTCAGACTGTTTAAAATTGTTTTAGGATCAAGACTGCCTTTGAAAAATGTTTTTAGTATAGGATCTTTTTCAAAATTGAAATGATGAAAATTCCTGTACTGCTCATGACCGAAAGCTTTTACGATATATGTTTTTCCCACCTGCCTTGCTCCCTGCAGTAAAAGAGGCTTTCTGTCGGGCTTATTCTTCCAGTCAAGGAGTTCATTATAGATTTTCCTTTTCATGACGATCTCCAAAAAAGTGTTGATACAATATACATTAATCTCCAAAAAAGTGCAATATGAATGTAAATTTATCTCCAAAAAAGTGTAAAGCGCAGGTCAAGGTCAAGCGGGAAGATTTAAGCGTCAATGAATTTTCTGTAGAGCGGGGAGAGGTAGATCGGCAGAGATAAAAGTTCGTAATCCCCCGTTGTTTTTGAAGGCTGATCGGCATTGAACCTGAGAGCTGTTTTGAGCTTTTTTTCTTTCATGAACACCTGCAGAGACCTGAGAGTTCCGCTTTTTCCGGCTTTGACTTCGATCGGGATTATCTTATGGTTGTGATCAGTGACGAAATCGAGCTCCGCATTCGAATTTTTTGCCTCTCTCATCCAGTAATAGAGCTTTGGATCAAGAAAGAACGGTCCTGTTGAAAGCATCTGCTGTCCCGCGAACTGCTCGGCGAGGCTGCCTTCATTGACTGTTATAAGGTCATTTATGTCTGTAAGTCTTAATTTGAGAATGTGGTTTGCGAGTCCGATATCGAGAAACAGAGGTTTTGTTATTTTGTCGTTTTGACCCTGCTCAAGCGGGATCCCGTCTGCTGATGTATGATTTACAAGTCCTGCGATCCTGCTCATTTCAAGAAGTTTTAAGGCGGTTCTTAAGGCGTCAGACCTTTTATTCGGATCGATATTGACATATTTTATCTTCCTGCCCAGCCCGGCGGGTATGTATCTGAGTACGGTGACGAGTGTTTCCTGCTGAGCTTTGGTACCGTATTTGGAAAAATCGAGTTCGAGCGATCTTAAAATGCTTTCGTGTATCCTTTCAACTTCGATCAGATCTTTTGAGTCCGCGTATTCTCTGACGGCTTCAGGCATTCCCCCGATAAAATAATACATCCTGACAAGCTTCAAAAGTTTATCGTGTATCGGCGGACTGATCTTTTCCCACGGCTCGTAATCGTTCAAAAATCCCGTCAGGCCGGTTTCTCCCAGAGCATCGAGAAATTCAAAGAAAGTTAAAGGATGCATATATGCGAATTCCACTCTTCCGACAGGCATGGAGTAATTTATATCGTTAAGAACATGGTCCAATAGCGACCCGGCCGCGATGATGTGAAGTTTCGGTCTTTTCTCATAAAAGTATCTTAGCCCGGCAATCGCCTGCGGACACTGCTGTATCTCATCGAGAAATATCAGCGTTTCCCCGTCTTTTACGCTCACGCCCAGATAAGCGGTCAGGTTTATCAGGATACTTTCGATATCATTCGTCTTAAAAAATTCTTTAAGTTCCGGTTTTTCCTCAAAATTGACCTTTATAACATCCGTAAAGTTCTTTTTGCCGAATTCTTCTATCGTAAAAGTTTTCCCGATCTGTCTTGCCCCTCTGACTATGAGCGGCTTTCTGCTTTTCCTGTTTTTCCACTCTTCGAGATATGATTCAAAATATCTTTTCATGACGGCCCCGCTGCTTTATGGCTGTAATGTAATAATACCATTGGAAAAATGCAAGTGGTATGTTGAAATACCATTGGAAAAATGCAAATTAGGCTAGAATATGCCGCTTTGAATAAAAGCCAATGGAATGGCGATAATCGGCTAAAAAAAGCCAATGTATTGGCGAAAATAGGCTAAAAAAAGCCAAAGTGTGCTTGACTTTGCGGATAGTTCTTCATATATTTATATCAGAAATAAATCAGAGGTCGTGTTATGTCGGACAAAATAATCAAAAGGCAGCTCGAATCTTTCCTAAAAGAAAAAACCGGGAAGGCGAAGATCATTCTGGGGCCGAGGCAGACCGGTAAAACGACCATTCTTCAACAGATCTTCAGCGGGGAAGAAAAAGTAATTTGGTTTGACGGCGACGAACCGGACGACAGAGCTCTTTTTGAGAACATCACTTCCACGAGATTGAAGAGCATCATAGGCGATAACAGGACGGTAATTATTGACGAAGCTCAAAAAATTGATGATATCGGAAACAAACTCAAGCTGATAACGGATAAGATAAAAGGGGTCGGCCTTGTTGTAACAGGATCGTCTTCATTCGATCTGAGTAACAAAATAACGGAGAGTCTGACAGGAAGAAAGACCGAGTTCCATCTTTTTCCCCTTTCATTTAAGGAAATGGCGGACCATAACGGCCTGAGGGAAGAGTTGAGAATGCTGCCTCACAGGCTTGTTTACGGTTTTTATCCCGAGGTCGTTACATCGCCCGGTAAAGAAAAGAAAATTCTCAATGAAATAGTCAACAGCTATCTCTTCAAAGATATTCTGATGTGGAACAGGATACAAAAGCCGGATAAACTGATGAAGCTTTTGCAGGCTCTTGCATTTCAGGCAGGGAACGAGGTGTCATATACCGAACTGGGTAATATCGCCGAACTAAAGAAAGATACTGTTGAGTCATATATAACCATCCTCGAAAGGGCGTTTATCGTATTCAGGCTCGGAGCATTTTCCAGAAATTTGAGAAAAGAGCTCAAAAGGAACAGAAAGATATACTTTTACGATCTCGGCATCAGGAACGCATTAATTTCAAATTTCAAGAGCATAGAAATGAGGGATGATGTCGGCAAACTCTGGGAAAACTACTGCATAGCCGAAAGGATCAAGCACACTCATTATAACGAAATATACTGCTCAAGGTATTTCTGGAGAACGACGGACATGCAGGAGATAGATTATATCGAGGAAAGGGATGGAATGCTGTATGCCTATGAATTCAAATGGAGCGAACGGAAGAAAACTAAACTGCCGGAAATTTTTACCTTGACTTACCCGAATTCTGAAACGCAAGTGATCTCAAGGGATAATTTTGAAGAGTTTCTCTATTAAGGTCAAGCGGGAAGATTTTGGAGTGATCCTAATTATTTCCTTGCATCCGGTAAACAGGGAGATTATATTTCTTTTTTAGGAGTAAAAAGTTGTATTAGCTATAAAAACGAGGGCAAAAATTACTCCCGAACCGAAAACGAGGGTAAAAAGTAGAGAAAAATACATGGATAAATTTGACAAAAAAACACCTTACAACGAACTGCCTCTGCTTCCGCCGAAAGTCGAAATAGAAACTAAGAAAGTTTTGCAGAAGACTATTAGCGCGAGCAGATCTTTAGCGAAGCTAAACGGTGCGATGACAGGCCTTCCCAACCCGGGATTGTTTCTGGATACATTATATTTGCAGGAAGCTAAAGCAAGTTCTGAAATCGAAAATATTGTTACAACAAATGACGAATTGTTTAAATCAGCGGCGGCGGATTTGAAGATAGAGAATTCTGCTACAAAAGAGGTTCTGAGATACAAAGAAGCGCTCTGGCTGGGAATGTTAAATCTGAAAAAGAGGCCGTTGATAACAACTAACCTTTTTATTGAGATAGTTCAGTGTATAAAGCAGAACAGATCAGGAATAAGGACAGTACCGGGAACGACGCTTTCAACTCCGAACGGCGAGATCATATACACTCCGCCCTCAGGCGAAAATGTGATCCGTGATAAGCTTCATAACCTTGAAAAGTTCATAAATGAAGAAAACGGAATTGACCCTTTAATAAAAATGGCGCTTATACACTATCAGTTCGAAGCGATACACCCTTTTTCGGACGGTAACGGCAGAACGGGCAGGATTCTTCTTCTCCTGTATCTCAAGCTCCAAAAACTCCTCGATATACCGGGGATCTATCTCAGCGGCTATATCATCAAAAATAAAACAGACTATTATTTGAAGCTTAGAAAGGTTACTGAGAAGAATGATTGGGAAGGGTTTATTCTTTATATGCTCGATATGATAGAAAGCACTTCAAAAGAAAGCATAAAGCAGCTTGATTCGATCGTAAATCTTATGGATATGACTTCTCAAAAGATAAAGACAGCTCTGCCGAAAATCTATTCAAAGGATCTGATAGAACAGTTATTCCGCCTTCCATATACAAAAAGGCAGTTTCTGATCGATGCCGGGCTGGGAAATCCTAAAACTGTCGGAAAGTATCTCCAATCGCTTGAAAATGGAGGTTTTCTTAAGTCAGTTGCAGTGGGCAAAGAAAAGTTGTACCTTAATTACGAACTCATGAATATACTTGAGAAGCGTTAAATCTTCCGCTTTGAATAAAAGCTAAAGTGCGCCTGTTACTCTTTTCCGAATAGTGAAGAGAGATAATTCTTAAAAACTATATTCAGTCTCAGGCTGAAAGTATTATTGGTATAATTCTGCTGTGTTTTTGCAGGTACGATCTCTCTTTCGTAATAGTCGCGTGTGCTTGCATAGTCGTTTGCGGGATCTTCATACCTTTCGAGCCAGTTTTGGTCGTAGGGCGGCAGGTTGTGGTTGTAGTTCTCTATTCTGGTATGCGAGTAGTAGATGTCTGCGGAGATGTATTTGTTATAGGCATAGTGGAGTTCTGTGTAAAATCGGCTTGTTTTTTCGACTGTTCCGCGCAAAAAGACTTTTCCGTCTATTTTATGCCAGGGTATTCTTGTCCAGTATGCCCAGACGGGTTCTCCTCTGTTCTCTCTGGTGTATCCTGCTGTTATGTGCTTATTGTGATCTAAGAAATATTTGAGCCTGAAATTGAGTGTCTCGCTGTCGGGTCCTGCGGGTATTGATAAAAATTCGTCGAGGTTCATATAGCGGTTGATGTTGACCTTATGGCCGTAAACATAGGGTTCGACCCTGCTGAATTCAAAATTGAAGGAAAGGTTTTTGAGGGTCAAAAAGTTCGTGTTCAGTATCCCCGCATTTATTGCCCATTTGTTGACATAGTTGCCTGTCCAGCTTTTTGTATGGCTTTCATCGTCTATTAAAAGTTCGCCGTAGAGTGTGAAGTTCCTTGCGGGTGAGTATTTGAAATCAACACTGACGAGTGCGTTGTCGAGATCGCCGTAATAGTGTTCCATCCATCTTAGAGGGAGTATGGGGAAGAGGTAGCCGGGTTCTATCGGTCTGTCACCGGATATGATCATTGAGTTCGCTCCGAGCGCCAGATTGTTCATTACTCTCCATTCGAGTCTGTGCGCCGAAAGGAATTTTTCCCGTTTGTTCCATCTCCATCCTTCGCGTTCTCTTCTTGTCTGCTGATCGGCCAGCAAAAAACCTGTGAGTGTGGTAAATCTGACTCTTTTCCCTCCGAATGAGAACATAAAATTTTCATAGTACGAGTCTATGGGGGATACTGTCGCCGAGTTGATCATTCCGCTGCCCATTGATACGGGATATTTTCCGAATGTGAAGTATATGTCCTCCCCGGAAACTGTAAAGACTGTCATTGTGTAGTCTTCGCTGGAAAAGTCCGCCATTCCTCCTGACGGTACGAGTACGAGCGTTCTGTATTCATCCCTCATATCATCCGTGCCGGCTTTGTGGTTGTGTTTGATCATTATGCCCGATTCTGTATAGAGAGATATGAGGTCCTTATAGCTTATGTAGCCCCTTATTCCGCCGTCCGTTACGGATTGCGATATGTCCGGGTAGCTGTAATTGAGGTCTCTGTCCGTTGCTCCGAGCCAGCTGTAGATGCTCTTTTTTCTGTAGAGCGGTTTTTCCGATGCGTTCTGCTGTATATGCGACTGATTCAGGTAGGGATCGAACCATGCTGTGCTGTTCTTTGATGTCGTACTTCCGAATTTCTCCTCTCCCGAAATGTATTTTTCCTTAAAGGATGCGATGAAGCGTTCCGTAACGGGATCCGGTTCTTCTATTCCGGTCAGGATCTGATATATATCATCGCTTCTGTAGGGCTTTACCCCTGTGAACGGGATGTTAATAACCCGGGATGTGTTCAAATATTCGAGAAAATCGTAAGTTGCCCTGTCGGTTAAAGGTATCATCAGCGGAGCGGACGGGTATATTGCCGCGGCTGTTATGAGTATTGCGAGGAGTGTTCTTTTCATCATGCGTCCGTTTTTTCGGTTAGGTTAATGTGCAATTAATGAGCAACTTCCCAGTGGCCGCGTGTGCCGCCTACACGCTTCAAAATGCCCAATTGTTTAAGCTTGTTAGTTGTTTTAATTACTGCAGAATTATTTATCCCGACCTTTTTTGCAATTTCTCTTTGACTAATAGCATTATTATTCTTAATTATTTCAAGTATCTCTGCTTGTTTGGGAGTTAGATCTATTGCACCACCTATTGCACCACCTATTGCACCACCTATTGCACCACCGCCAGGTGCATTTAACCGCTCATCTGCCGGATTCTCGTCAGCTTCAACCTCATAAGCATCCATGTTAGCTGGCAGGACGGTCAGGAAGTGAGTCCGGTCGTCATCGGTGTGGAATTCGGGTTCGGGCGATCCGTTGTCCGTCATAGCTGTTCTGATCTTGGGTATTCCTGTGCTGCGGCCTTCTGTGAGTTCGAGTTCTTTTAAAAAATCGCCTATCCTTCTGTTCCTTTCTTTTACGACTGCGTTCTTTATATATTGCAGAGCCATTCTGAGCTGATGATGAAGAGGTCCGGAAAAAATTTTCTCTGTGAATTTATCCCCGATCTTATCTTCAAATTCCACGATCTCGATTATCGCGCCTCTGAAAAATCTGGCAGGATCGGTATTGAACATCATAAGGCCTATGTTCACAGGTTTGAGGTATTCGGCAGGGCCCCTCGCTATCTGCATTCGTCTGCAAAGGTCGGCAAAAGGCATTTTTTCCGCACTGTTAAACAGGTCGCTCTTTACTTCTCTGAGATATTCTTTTATCAGTGTCAGGTTCAGGTCCTCGATCTCGGCATTCTGATTGATCCTGTCATCGAAGGGTATTTTTTGGGCAAGCTGCATCAGATTTGATTCATCCGTGCTTCCGTTTTTCACTTTTACCGTTGAAGAGAATCTTCTTATATAGTATGAATGCGGCGAATTTTTAGCGAGCTTTTCAGGTGCTTTATACGGTCTTATAGATCCGCCGGGACACCAGATGACAAGGATGTTCTTTTTTTCGTAAAGCATTGGAGCTGCGACAGGAGAATAATCGGGCGTTATCATCCTGCAGATCTCAAGAAGTTTTTTTTGAATTGAATCTATCTTATCAGGTTCTATCCCGACCGGAGGCAGTTCGGCTCTTCCGTTCTTTTCAGATATACCGATTATGATATACCCGCCGCCCCAGTTATTGACATCATTCGCGAAAGCGCATATTGTGTGCATGACGGATTCGGGATTCCATCCGGCTTTGAATTCGAGCCTTTCCCATTCTATGGACATTCCGTGTATCAGATCGTGTATGTTTATCGGCAGGGGCATCGGCCAGTCCTTTTGTTAAGTATCCGGTCATGCGGTAAATTTAACCTTTTATGCGGCCAAGGTCAAGCGGGAAGATTTTAAAAAAAAGCCCCTGACTGAAGGGGCTTTTTAAGTGATAAAAAATAAAAATTTAGTACCAGCTGCCTGTAGTTCCGCGCGGCTGTCCGATCGTCATAAAGTCAATAGTATAGACACCGCCCAGGTAGAACCTGAT
>SLFX01000126.1 GCA_007124045.1 Candidatus Delongbacteria bacterium
AAAGGAGTATTCCAAGAGCTTCCAGATCGTCCATAAGTATGTCTTTTGAAACAGCAGCGAATATCTTCACCGTCCAGCTTCCGTCGGATTCCCTTACCTGATCTATTACCTGATATGACTTGACGAAACCTTCGCTTTTTGCCAGGATCTGATCCCTGACGGTCATATAATTCTGCATTTCCTGCTCAGATGTCAGATATGTCCCGACTGCAGTTGCGATAGCGTTCCTCTGCGCATCCCTGATGGCATTTTCCCTGTCGGAACCGGTACCCTCGGCCTCCACTTCGGTAACATTGTGATCGTGGGAATGCTGACTTATCCTGTTGCCTACTGTCAGATTCCGTTCGTCGTCACGAGCTGTATGTCCCATAGGAGTCACATGGTGGACCTTAACACAGGACTGCATAACCATTAAAATCAATACCGGAAAACATAACTTTAAGACCATAGAACCTCCATTTTATTCAAGCGGGAAAATATCCACCCTGTCACCCCTATTCGAGTAATCAAAATCAATTCCCTGATATATCCTGTCCTGAATATCATCACCTATTCTCATAAAATAATCATCAATAGGTATAGTAAGCCATACCTCGAACTGTTCGTTTGATATTCGCTTGACCTCTCTCGCCTCCGATTGGAGAACCTGTATCATTGCTGCCCTGGTCTGTCTTCCGGGAGGAAGCTTACTGAACAGCAGAACGAATCTTCTGCCCTTGTCAAGCTGTTCTCTCCAGAAACCTTTCACCTGATTCATCATGGGCGGCATAAGCTTTTTTACAGCCTGATCTATGCTCGCATCGAAAGCTGTTACATTTCCCATTATCTCGTCGCTGTATCCGTTCTGTACACCTAGAAGCTGAGCAGTTGATGCATTGAATATTCTTGCGGTGGCTTTTGCCTTTTTAACGCCGTGCCCGACTTCTTCCAGTATAAGCGAAACGGTTACATAGATATCGGTCTTCAATTGTTTTGCCAGTATCTGGGCCATATCAACATCCTCACCGATCGAGGCCTGCTTCATCATAAGGTCGGCTTCTATCATAGCGTTGAGCTGATCAAGATCGTAAACGCTGTAGCGGTGCGTTGTAAAATACTGGTTTATCTGATTGATGGCCTGCTCTGTGAATCTCTGGTCATAAGGTACTCCTCTTGGTGCATAAAAAACCAGTATAGACGGATTTCCGAGTTGCGAAAGGAGTATCCCCAGTGCTTCCAGATCGCTCAGTACCATATCCTTAGCCACAGCTGCCTTTATGGTGACCGTCCAGCTGCCGTCCCTTTCTCTAAGTTGGTTAACAACTGAGTACGACCTGATAAAGCCTTCACTCTTTGAAAGGATCTGGTCCCTCACGGTCATATAGTTCTGCATTTCCTGTTCCGAGGTCAGATATGTCCCCACCGCTGTTGCTATGGCATTTCTCTGAGCATCTCTGACAGCAGCGTTCCTGTCGCTTCCGGTTCCCTCAACCTCGACCTCGGTAACATTATGGTCGTGCATATACTGGCTCGTCTGAGAAAATGCGTATGTTGTCATGATCAAAAAAAACAGTATAAGTACTTTTCTGATTTCCATAAAAACTCCTTCTAAATAATTACAATCTTAGACCCAATCCTACCTTGATAGACAGTCCGTCCGGAACAAGATACTCGTTATCTTTAACATTACCGAACGGGAAGTTGTAAAATATTCCGTCTTCATCTTTGTCAGAGAAGACCTTATTGCTTTTGTTCATTAATGGCTCCATCGAAGTGTAGGATACTAAAAATTCAAATATCCAGGCATCTCCCATATTATATCCGAGACCCATAATTCCTCTAAAACCCTGAGAACTGAGAGGGTATGTTTCATTGAAATTACCAAATCGCGATTTTTTGTTTAGACTCATTCTCTGCATAACATACGACCCGCCTGCGATTATCGCGAAATCATCGACTGTAAAAAACTTTTTTGAGAGACCAAACTCCCATAACAATGTATTGTGTGAGTATTCACTAAAGTGCATATCACCGTTCTCATCAACAACAAGTTCGTCATCATCGTCATAAACGCCCAGTTTCCCGATAACCGTGATCGGATAGTTCATACCGGCAAAAATATATGTGTGCGGTATCCTCATAAACTGACCGAAGTCGTATTCGAGTCTCATTCCGACAAGTCCGGCTCCGGGTATATCGTCAAGGTTATCCGGACGGTCAGGGTAGTTCTCCCAGCTTTTCATAAGGTTAAATCCGCCCTCGAATACAACATTAAAGCCCGCTTTTTTCACTTCGTCATATCTGCGCTGCAGATTGCGAACAGGCTCAGCTGGCTTGACTTCATCCGTTTTAATTTCATCCTTTTTTACTGCAACTTTTTCATCGCCCTGTTCCAGTACTCTTCTGACCCTTTCCGAATCGATATTGGCAGTGAATTCAATATAGAAAGTTTTTGCGAGAGGGTTGTACTCATTCTTCGAATAATCTATATTAAAGAAAATTTCTTCCGGTTCAGACAGTATTTCTTCGAGTTTCTCTTCGTAGTTAACGATCTCAGATCTGTCGTAATTCTGTAAAATAAAACCCTCTGCAGCGCTTCTGAACGCCGTTTGGGTTGCCCGGTCTCTGGCGTATGAAGGCCTTTCCTCGTCAGTGTGCTGATAGCTTCCGGAACCGTTGACAGGCTGAAACCTCTGTGCGAATGTGAGTATCTGTATTAGTAAGATCGCTGTTATTACTGCTCTCTTCATCTGCTTATCTCCAAAAAATTATAGTGTAAAACCTAATCCTGCCCTGACGACAATACCGGTGGGTGTAAGCCACCCTTCACCTTGATGCTGGCTGCCCAGAATACCGGGTATTACCTCCTCGCCGTCCTCATTCATGAGTTCGCTGTATCCTCTGAAAGCAACACCGGCGTCAAAAAGCCAGTTCTTTCCGAGCATGTAGTTAATCCCGGCCATAAATTTGCCGCCGACAGCGAAATAATTGTTTTCTTCTTCATTTTCATTAAATGTAAGATTCATGTAGCCGCCGCATAAACCGAAATAGTACGCAAGTCTTCTTTTAAAGAATTTTTTTGTTATCCCGAATTCAAGTACGGCTGCTGTTGTCTCGAATTCTCTCGAGTCATAAGTGCCTATATCAGCGGCCAGCAGATCTGCCGACGCGTTAAGATAAAGTTCGGATATCCCGATAAATTTTGCCACATTGTATTCGGCGCTGATACCGAAAGAAGGGCTGATGAGTTCTTCATCCTGACCCAAATTTGAAAGATCAGTATCCCTCCAGTGCCTGAAGCTTGCCGCTCCTCCATAGACGAAAATGTTAAGTCCAACCTGAGGATATTCATATACCTGATCGTATTCATTAAACAGACTTGATTCTTTCTCTTTCCGCGGATTAGTCACGATAAGGAGCTGTGCGTCAGATTCGTTCTGCCTTATTCTGCGGACTTTCATGAAACCTGTTTCAACAAAACGCTGACCTCTTCTGTCATCCCTTTCAAAATAACCTATTCTGTAGGCGTCATCAAGGTTGACTCCCACATTTTTTCCGAAATTAAACGATATTCTATCCCTGTTTGGCTCGGCTTTTGTGACGAGAGCTCTTATCATAAAGTCGTCTATTTTTCTAACCTCCCTTTCCAGAAAAAGAAGCATAGAATTAGTGGCGGATTTTACGGCTTCGTATCTTTTGTCCTTTTGCTGTCCGGTCAGATTAAAGTCAAACAGTGAACCCATTGCATTGCTGCCTGACGCTCTTACTGTCGTGACAAGCTTGGGTTCCCATTCGGGATCTTCAACGGTTCCTGTATTCTCAGCTGAATATACTTCCAGTATCATACTCAGGCTGGCATTAAAATCATCGCTGTCTCTCCTTTTATTCACAACAAATGTTTCGAGTGTAGGAAAAAATATGAAAGCCCCGTCAATTATCCTGTTAACATTCTCTCCGGTGACAAAATTGGTCCCGTAATATTCATTCCTGATATCCCACTGTTTCGCCGCCCTCTCCTCGATCTTGGTGGAAGTATATTCTTTAACGATCTCAAAAAGCTCGGCGGGATCGGTCACACCGGCCGGTATGGGATTATAGTCGAATCTGCCCATACCTGTAAACTTCTCGAATGTCATATCGTAAATAAGTCCTATATCCTGTCTTGTCGCCGATAACGCCCCGTCTCCTACATCAAGCTTAAACACAGATATTGATTTTCTGTGATATTCTTCCATCTGTCCGTTCAGTAAAAAACATACGGCCAAAACAGTCATCAATAAAACCTTTTTCATAAAAACTCCCAACAGAATAATTTTTCAATTCCAGACCGGCGTTTCAGGTCAGTGGTTAAAATACGGATTTTTTTCTGCATTGGCAACATTAATAATTCACCCTGAAATTGTAAATTCGAATATCATAATTGTCTGAAAAAACATTTTCACCTGTCTCGCCGACTGACATGCCGTAGTAAGAATTTTCATCGAATGAACTTAGTTTCCCCGCATAAATTCCCTGTGCCCCGTATGCGACATCGTAAGCTTCTCTGAAACTGTATTGGAAATTTTGAAACAACGAAGCATAATATATCTTTACCGTATCGGCCTCACCTGCACTGACGGTCTTTTGAACGGAAAGCCGGTATCTGTTTTGATGTCTTTGCAAAAAATAGTAGTCTTTTATTTCATCCAAAAGAGAAAATCTTCGCCTTGAATTGATGTTAATTCCGAATATCCGATCTTCGCCGGAAGTATTACGGATTATTATGTGCTTGATGTAATCTCCGCCAAAATAACGGGGCAGTTCTCTTTCGTATTTTTCGTTTATCCCCGGATCCGTAACTGTAATGTACCTGTTGTCAGTTATGCTGTAATACAAATAATAAGGTGAATATTTCAGCCTCTTGTACGCGGTTTCATAGTCAAAAAAAATTATTGTATCGCCGGCAGCTCCCGCAAAATGATCCCTCAGTCCGGCAGCATCTTCCGCATCGAGATCATATCCCCCGAAATAATTCGGGTGGCGGATTCTTTTCGCAGTGAGAAGAGATTTTGATATATCAGTACCGGACACTCCGCTTTCCTCTTTTTCTCCACCCGTATCTTTCTGATAAAACAGAGACGCTGTTTTTCCGAAAGGCCGCACCTGTTCTGTCGAAATGAAAAGATACAGAGGTGTACACCTCAAATTTTCCTCTGCGCGGATGATCATATCTGAAACAATATGATCCGTCATCTGAAAATTATTTGATTCAGGCCCGTAACCGAGATCGGCGTATATCAAAAAGTTTTCACCTTTAAAGTCGTTAAGCAGCAGATAGGCTTTTTCAATAATTTCAGCGTCCGATTCCATAAAATACGAACTGATAAAATACTTTCCGGTAATTGAGTGAATAAGGCTGTCAGTTGTCAGGGCCGCCGTTTTGTAACCTGCTTTAAAAAATTCTTCCGGCATTGAAGAGTTCCTGAGACTGTCCGAAATTATATTCTTGTATCTGAGAAAAGGTTCTTTTCTATCATTGATCCTGTGCGGAGGAGAGCATTTTATAAAACTCTTAAAATTTTCTTTCCTGCTGTTTGAAAGATTGACAGTTGCGGGAAAATAATTTGAGACTCCGGAAATATTGTTAATGAAAGGTACAAGTGAAGAATCGGAAACGATTTTGTCCGTAAGTTTTCTGATATCGAATATTACAACTCCCCGGGTTATATAAGAAGACGAACCGCTGTGAATATACTCTTTTCCTGAATCGAAGTAGTTAAGCTCCGGTATTCTGTCCGAAACGGGTCTTTTTTCCCTGAACAACAAGAATAGAAAGGAGAGAATGAGCAGCAGTATGAGTATTAAAAAATACTTCATAAACTAGAACTGGTAAATAAATCCTGCCGAAAGAACAGGCCGCATATCCACATCTATATCAATGTATTGAATAGGCATCCTGACCGTCATAGAAACATCAAAACCGAAACCGTTTCTGAATATATACTCAGGAGTGAACCTTCCGACAATGTGATTTACCCTGAAACCTTTCGACCTGCCGGAAATATCTTTTAAATCATCATTTGCGGAAAGCCCTATATTCCCCTGAAATACCCATGTCCATGCTCTACTGGTCAGTCTGTACGCCAATCCGGCTGAAAATTCCGATTTTTGATAAAAACTGCTTCCCCTTTCTTTAACGGCCGCCTCTGCAAAAAAACCGGTTTTGTTATTAAAAAATCTTGTGTATGTGGTTGCGAATTTTTTCTGATTCAGGGGGAATACAGTATAGGATGTTTTCAGCTTGTTGTATTTAAAATCTGTAAAGACCGACGGGTCTGTGGGGGTTGTTTCTTCAAAAAGCAGAAATTCATTTGACAGAAGAACCGTTGCTAAACAAAATATTGAAATAATTAAATATCGCATATACGGCAGCCTCATGAGTGCAGTTTATTTACCATATCGAGCTTTTCCCATGAGAATCCGTCCCTTCCAAAATGACCGTATGAGGCCGTAGCCTTGAATACGGGTTTTCTGAGACCGAGTTTTTTTATTATTCCTGCGGGAGTAAGATCAAAATGCTTTCTTATAAGTTTTACGATTTCTTCACCGGAAGCTTTACCCGTCCTGAATGTCTCGACCATTACAGAAACCGGTTCGGCAACCCCTATCGCGTAAGCAAGCTGTATTTCGAGTTTCTGTGCGAACCCGGCCGCGACGAGGTTTTTGGCGATATATCTCGCCATATACGCCGCTGATCTGTCCACCTTGGTTGAGTCTTTTCCGCTGAAAGCCCCTCCGCCATGCCTTGCAAAACCACCGTATGTATCAACTATTATTTTTCTTCCCGTAAGGCCCGCGTCTCCCATTGGGCCGCCGGTCACGAATCTTCCGGTCGGATTAACATGAATTTTATATTTCTTTTTTGTCAGGTTCTCAGGCAGTACCGGCACTATGACCTTTTCAGTGATCTCCTCTTCAATTATCTTATGTTCTTTTTTCAGCTGGGCTGCGGTCGGGTCGTCACCCCCGAAAAGCGGATCGTGCTGGCTTGACACAACAACAGTCTCTATTGAATGAGGCCTCCAGTCCCTGTAATTCACAGTAACCTGGGATTTTCCGTCCGGCCTTAAAAAGGCTATTTCACCCTCTTTTCTGCATTTCGCGAGCTGCATTGTAAGTCTGTGGGCAAGGGTTATGGGCAGCGGCATATATTCCGGCGTCTCGTCGCAGGCGAAACCGAACATCATTCCCTGATCACCGGCTCCGAGCTTATCAACACCCATTGCAATATCAATGCTCTGCTGATCTATGGTTGAAATAACCGCACATGTGTTGTGATCGAACCCCTTGTAGGAGTGGTCATAACCGATTTCTTTCACGGTCTGCCTTACTTTGTTTGGTATGTCGATATATGTTTTTGTGGTCATTTCGCCGCCGACCACTACAAGACCGGTTGTTACGAATGTTTCTATAGCGACCCTGCTTTGAGGATCATCTTCCAGTGCAGCATCCAGAATAGTGTCGGATATCTGGTCGGCAATCTTGTCGGGATGACCCTCGGTAACCGACTCGCTTGAGAATAAAAAATTTCCGTATTTCATAATTATTTCCTTAATTTATATCTTTCAGATTTTTGTTTTTCTACAGTTCTACCGGAACGAGAATCTGACGCCTAACCTGGTCATTATACCGCTCATGTCGTATTCGGTTACTATATTGTTATCATCCTCAAAACTGGGTTTCGAATAATGATAAGCCAGCTCTCCAAAAACTTCCGATCTCTGGCCAAGATTATACATAACACCTCCGCCCAGCCTCCAGTTGAAGTCGAAAGCTAAAACCTTTTCATCGTAGGATCCGACTCCCTCTTCATATGCTTTGAGAGAAGCATAAAGCATCTCTGCCCCAAGTCCGCCGAGAGCAAACCATTTCAGGCTTCTGTTTATTGGAAATTTGGCAGTTACAGAAACCATAACAGGAAAATCGTAAATTGTGGTTTTGCCGACATTTCTATACTGATCCCCTGTAAGATCTCCTCCTATTGCTTCTACTGCTCCTATGTAGTCTTTATCGGTAAACTCCTTTTTAAACCAGTCAAGGCTGAGAGCAACATCAAGATTAGTGTCAATTTTCATTCCGTATTCAAATCCGAGATCAAATCCGCCGCCCTTAACGGCCTGAGGAAAAAACATTCCCGCTTTTATCGCTCCCATTCTCTGTTGTCCGTAAAGGCTTAGTGCCGTCAGAACCGCCAGTATCAAAGTATATTTTCTCATTTTAGAACCTCCATCATTGTTAGGATAAGAAATATAACAAAATCCGCGCAGATTTCAAACCTGTAAATAAACTTTTGTTTTTGTCAGAAGTTCGTTGTCGCCGAAACATAATCCGCTTCTTTTATAGCAGACGGTTTTTTCACCTCAACGCTTCCTGAGGTTATTCTGCTGTCCGACTTTAAAACACCCGCTATTTTTTCTGCTAGACTTTCGATCAGGTGGCAGCCGCTTTCTCCTGCAATTGTTATTGCTCTTTCAGCTATCTTTGAGTAATCGATCCCGTACTCCAGATTATCGGAAGATGCCGCATCTGAAGCATCATAATCAAATTCTATACAGATCAGTATTTTTTGAGGACATCTCCTTTCATGTTCAAGTGTTCCGATAACAGCTTCGGTTTCAATATTCTCAATTCTGATTATCATGAGTTCTGATCCCCCTGTCTATACTTTCCCCCCCGTCCACACATATAATTTCACCGGTAACAAAACTGCTTTGAAGAAGGTAATTCACCGCTCTTGTAATTTCTTCTTTCGAACCTCTACCCGGCAGCAACGACCGGTTTTCTAGTTTTTCTTTATAATCATCTTCATAGTTTGACTGTGGAAGAACAAGCCCCGGGGCTATTCCGTTGCATCTGATTTGAGGCGCATATTCAGTTGCGGCCATAATTGTCAGTTCCTGCAGTAATTTTCTTGATAACGAGTATATTGAGTATTCTTTCTGGTAATACTTACACTTTGTATCAAGCATGTTGATTATACTCCCTGTGCCGTTACAGAACCTTGCAAATTCTTTTATCAGAAAGAACGGAGCTTTGAAATTGACAGCCATTATTTCATCGAATTCGTACGGTTTTACAGACCTTATATCTACCCTTTTGAACACTGATGCCGAATTGATCAGAACATTAAGATGCGGGAAAGATGAAAAAGATGCCCTTATCAGCTCATTCACGAATATCATATCGCTCAGATCCCCTTTAAATACAGAACATTCGACACCAAATTTTCTGATCTTTCTCTGCGTCTCGAATGCATCTTCCTCAGAGTGGTTATAATGCAAAGCTATATCGTGACCTGTTCGGGCAAGTGAAAGAGATATTGCCGCGCCAAGTCTTGCGGCACCTCCGGTTACCAGTGCCGCCTTTTTTTTACCTTCCGTCATGTACTAACCTCCGATAAGCCTTAAAAATTCCATCCTTGTAGAGCCGTCATCTCTGAAACTTCCCAGCATACATGATGTTGTCATAACTGAATTCTGCTTCTCAACTCCTCTCATCATCATGCAAAGATGACGCGCTTCTATAACTACACCGGCACCTTCCGCACCCGTATATTTCATGACGGTCTCGGCTATTTCTCTGGTAAGATTTTCCTGTATCTGAAACCTTCTTGAGAACACCTCTACGACCCTTGCTATCTTGGATAATCCGATAACTTTGCCTCTGGGTATATAAGCGACATGGCATTTGCCGATAAATGGCAGCATGTGGTGTTCACAGAGTGAATAAAGCTCAATATTCTTTACAATGACCATATCATCGTTACTTGTGGTGAAAACAGCTCCATTAATAACATCCTCAACATTCTCATAATATCCTTTTGTCAGAAATGAATATGCCCCCGCAACTCTGTGAGGTGTCTTTTCCAGTCCTTCCCTGTCAGTATCTTCTCCGAGAGTTTGTAACACTTCCTTAAAAAGTTCAGCAAGTTTTTCTTTCTTATCTTTTTCCATTGTCGTCAATCTCCGTTGGTTATACGATAATATAATAAATTTCAACGCTTAATAAAACAAATAATTATGTTGTTTTAGACAATATTCGGTTGTAAATTTAATGTTTAAGCCAAAAGGGGGGTGCCGATGAACAGGTCTCTTACCATACAGCAGTTCTATAAAAGCATTCGGGGACGGATAAATCTTAAAATAATTGCCGATAACGGGTTTTCGGAAAACAAGGTTCTGACATCTTCAGGCCTGAATAAACCGGGGCTGGCACTAAGCGGGTATTTCAAGGATTTCGTGTCAAAAAGCCTCCAGCTCCTGACTAATGCCGAGATCAGCTTTATAAACGATCAGTTCAAGTCCGGTAATACAAAAAATTTCGAAAAACTCTGCAAACTTCCAATACCTGCTTTTATCATTCAGGGTAAAAAATCCGTAAGTGAGCAATTTATTGATTTGTGTATTTCAAACAGCATCCCTGTTTACAGAACTACTAAGACTTTTTCAAAACTATATTACGAGGTCAGCAACTACCTTGATGATTTTTTTGCGCCATCCACCCAGATTCACGGCTCGCTGGTGGATGTTCACGGCACCGGCCTGCTCATTATGGGCAGAAGCAGCATAGGAAAAAGTGAAATAGCGCTGGACCTTGTTGAAAGAGGTCACAGACTTGTCGCTGATGATGTTGTTACCATACAGAAAAAAAATGAAAATGTTCTGATAGGCAAGAGCGGAGGTGAATACACTCCTTTCATGGAAATTAGAGGACTGGGTATTCTGAATGTAAAAGAAATGTTCGGCACCAGAGCAATCAGGATGCAGAAAAGAGTTGAGCTGGTGATCCAGCTTGATGACTGGAAAAAGGAGATCGAGTATGAAAGACTCGGTATCGAAGATGATAATATAAAAATACTCGGAGTTGAACTGCCGAGAGTGAAACTTCCGATCTTTCCGGGAAAAAACATTACTGTTATCGCAGAGGCTATTGCTTTAAATCTTCATCTAAAGGTTTACGGATATAACGCAGGAGCGGAATTCAATAAAATCCTCCTGAAAAAAATGAAAAAACAACAGAAACTTTCAAGGTACTTAAGTAAGGATTATGAATAAAAGACTTGTTCTGGTTACTCACGGTGATCTGGGAAAAACGATCCTGGAGACTGCAAAAAAAATTATCGGGGATTCTTCCTGCAGTGACTGTATTACAATAATTTCCAATGATGGACTTTCTACGAATGACCTGGTCGGGAAGATCACTGATTCTGTATCGGAATCTGACAAATACTATATCATTGCAACTGATTTTCCCGGCGGGAGCTGTTTTATTGCCTCAAGAAAAGTTTCGGCTGCAAAAAACAATATTTCAGCTGTATCGGGACTTAACATCGCAATGGTACTTTCTTTTGTAACAAAAAAGGAACTATACGACGGAAAAAAGCTTACTGAAATAATGAGAATAGACGGAAGCAGAGCAATAGTAACATGAAAAAGACACTCACCACACTGATCATATTTACAATTATTTCCATAATCTGGGGTATTGAAGAGAATACTCCCGGAAAACCTGAAGCGATCAAATACCCTTTCAGCGCCGGTGAGTTTTTGCATTTCACTGTCAGCTATGGATTCATGACTGCCGGATATGCTACAATAGAAGTACATGAAAACAGAAATTATAACGGCAGGGATGTTTTTATTTTCAAAACAACTGCCAGATCAAGAAGAGCTTTTGACTGGATATTTAAGGTCAGAGATAGAATAGAGTCTTATTTTGACAAAGAAAAAGCACACAGTCTCAGGCATATCAAAATCCTTAGAGAAGGAAGTTATCATGTTGATATTGATATAGAATACGACCAGGAAAATCTTAAAGCTTATTTTAACCGGAAAAGAAAAGGCCGTGGAACAAGAAATGCTGAAATTGATATACCAGAAAATGTAATGGACCCTCTTTCGAGTCTATTTTATGTCAGAACTCTCGATCTGAAAGTTGGTGATGAGATATTAATACCTTCTACTGATAATGCTAAGGTCTATGATATAAAGGTTATTGTTCACAAAATAGAAACTGTGAGGGTTCCTGCAGGAAAATTTAAATGTTTTGTCGTTGAACCCGTAATGGCCGACGGTGGTGTTTTTAAAAAAGACGGTAAAGTTCAGGTATGGCTGACCGCAGACGAAAAGAAAATGCCCGTGAAAATGGAAACTAAGGTTTACATAGGATCGATCACAGCCGAGCTGGGCTGGTATATAAGTGAATGAGGCCTTTCATGCTTTTTTTAAATAAACCAATATTCTCAGCAATTGCAGCGATAGTATTTCTGCCTTTAACTCTGATATACGGCATAGCAATCAGTCTGAGGTATCTGATGTATAAATATGACCTTATAAAATCATTCAGGCCTGATATCTTTTCAATATCCGTCGGAAACATTACCGTCGGCGGCACAGGAAAAACACCTGTTGTAATTGATCTTGCCGGAGAATTATCAAATGCCGGTTTTTCGCCTGCCGTTGTAACAAGAGGTTACGGGAGAAAATCAACATCACGGATAAAAGTAACAGGGGAAACACCTGTTAAAATATCAGGTGATGAACCTGCCGAAATATTCAAAAAAACCGGATGTACTGTATTGTGTGATAAGGACAGAACTTCTGCGATAAGGTCAATAACCGGACAAAACGATTTGGTGATTCTTGACGACGCTTTTCAGCACCTGAAAGTGATCGCTAATTTAAACATCGTTATGATAGATGAGAGACGCTTTTGGGGAAACAAACTTCTTGTGCCGTCGGGCATACTCAGAGACAGGGTTTCAAGACTCGCATCCGCAGATGTCATAATTCTGTCTAAAGTAAGAGATGTCCGCTCATCCGAAACTATTGCGAAGATATCAAAACTGAAAAAATACTGTAATACCATTCTGATTTCCTCAGTCAGATCTTCAAAAATTACCAACTACAATGAAGAGTACTGTCCGGAATGGCTTAACGGAAAAAAGATCGGTCTGTTCTGCGGGATAGGATCTCCTGATGATTTCTTTGAGCTTTTTGAGGATTTCAATATTGTAAAAAAATTATCTTTCCCTGACCATTATGAATATAACGATCCTGACCTCATATTGAAAGCTTTCGGGGATGTCTGCGATATTCTGATAACGACCTGTAAAGATTTTGTTAAGCTGAGTCCCAAAATCATTTTAAAACATAGTATTTACTGTCTTGAAACCAATAACACATATTACAATGTATCATTTGAGGAAAAAACACTTTGCGAACACCTAAAACCGTTCCTCCCGTTAAAAGAACGGACATAACAGATATTACCGAAAAATGCACTAACTGCGGAAATTGCAGGGTCATTTGCCCGGACTTTAAGTACAAAAAGGAAGAATCACACTCGACAAGAGGAAGAATCAGCCTTATAAAAGGGCTTTATCTGAATGAACTTAATAATACAAAGCTTTTGAGCGATAAGATATTTTCCTGTCTGAATTGCGGACAGTGTTCAAAATATTGTCCTGCAGATGTCGATTATAAAACTCTGATCAAGTTATCCAAATCAAGATTATCCCGCAATTCATATATTAAACGGTTCGTTTTGTCAGGTTTGTTTTCTTCCGACAAAACCAGATCAGAGTTTTTCTTTAAATGTTTACGCAAAGCGCTTGTTCTTTTTTACTCGAAACCGGCAGTTAGATTTTTTAGATACGGACTTCTTAAGTTGCTTAGACTTCCGGGTGATTCTGTCTTTCCCCAAATCAGCGAAAAGGATTTTTTCTCTTTGGGCATCAGGAACAAGCTGAGCTCCTATAAGGGTTTCAGGATAGCTCTGTTCACAGGTTGCGGTGGAAAATATCTATACCCTGAGACAACTGATAGATTTGTCAGGATATTAAGACATTCAGGAATTCAGGTAATAATTCCGAAAAATCAGGTTTGCTGCGGAAATCCTCTTGAAAATGCAGGAATTTTGAAACAATCTTCAGGTAATATCAAAATAAACACCGCATGTTATAATTCTCTGAAAGACATCAGATGCATCGTCTCTTTATGCGGAAGAGCTATGAATTCTCTTACAGGCCGTAGATACTCCGAAAAAATCAGACTCCCGCTAAAATCCTGGGCGGAATTATTTTTTGAAGAAAATATCAGGATTAAACCCCTTTATAAATCATCTGTAATTTTCCATCTGTGCCCTAAGTGCGGATCTGCTGACCATTATATCAAACTTCTGAACACTGCATACACTGAGGATGACAAAAAACCTGAGATGATCACTGAATTTTGCGGATCCACCGAACTTATGGACAGATCGAACATGGCCGTCAGAGATTCTGTTACCGGGGCTTTTTTTCTTAATAATTCTCTTGAGAACTACACTCACATCGCATGCGTTTCTTTCGAATGCGTAGAACATCTGAATTCTTTCTTTATTCGGAAAAATGCAAACATCAGGGCTTTGCATTTTATTGATGCTTTTGACCTCTAACCGCTGAAAAAAGCAATAAAAACACCTGCAGCAATTGCAGAACCGATAACTCCAGCAACATTTGGCGCCATTGCATGACTGAGAAGATAGTTGGTTTTATCGTATTTTAAACCGAAACTGTTTACAACTCTTGCAGAATTAGGAACGGCTGAAACTCCCGCGGCTCCTATCAGAGGATTGATCTTATCCTTCAGAAACAGATTCATGAATTTTGCAAACAGCAGACCAGAAACTGTGGCTGCAGCAAACGCCGAAAGTCCGAGGAAAAATATCATAAGCGATTCTTTTGTGAGAAAAGTGGAAGCCTGTGTGCTGGTCCCGACAGCAAATGAAAGAAGTATTGTTGCTGTGTCAAGTACAGCTGAACCTGCGGTTTTTGATAGTCTGTCCGTTACTCCGCTTTCTTTCAAAAGGTTACCGAACATCAGCATGCCTACAAGCGTTATGGAACCGGGAACAATAAGCGCAGCCAAGAGAAAAGCTATTATCGGAAACAATACTTTTTCTCTTTTTGAAACCTTCCTCGGAGGCTTCATTTTTATCTTTCTCTCCTTCTCGGTCGTAAGCAGTTTCATAAACGGCGGCTGAATAACAGGAACCAGAGCCATATATGAGTATGCCGCTACTGCGATTGACCCGAGCAGATGAGGAGAGAACAATGAAGCTATAAATATGGATGTAGGGCCGTCGGCTCCTCCTATTATCCCTATTGAGGCTGCATCTGTATGACTGAACCCCAGAAAGAGCGCCCCCAGAAAAGTGGCAAAGATACCTACCTGAGCAGCAGCACCCAAAAGAATCGATTTAGGGCTTGATATAAGTGCAGAAAAGTCAGTAAGTGTCCCGATACCGAGAAAAATCAGAGGCGGAAAAACGCCTGCCCTGACGCCTTCGTAGAACAGACTGAACACACTCGGCTTCGCGACACCTGAACCTATTGTGTCGTATGCTCCGATCGGCAAACCGGCGGGATAAGGCAAATTGCCGGCTATAATACCGAAACCTATTGGCAGAAGAAGAAGCGGTTCGTATTTTTTCACTATCGCAAGAGTGACACAAATGCACCCGGCCACGATCATTATCAGATTACCGGTCTCCATGGATGCAAACCCGGTATTTTCATACAATTTAATTAAATTCATAATACCCTTACGCCCTAAAATTATTCGATTACGGCAAGAACATCGCCTTCCGAAATATTATCACCGGCTTTAACTTTAATCTCTTTTACAGTTCCTGAAACGCCTGAATTTATATCATTTTCCATTTTCATAGCTTCCATGATCATAAGCTTTTGTCCGGCAGATACCTTATCTCCCGTTTTTACAAGTACATTCATGATCAGACCGGGAAGAGGGGCAAGTACTTGTGCTGATCCGCCGGAAGAAGATGATCCGGTGCCTGCGGGCGCCGCAACAGGTTTCGTTTCCTGCTGCTCCACGACAGAAGGTGCCTGATGACCGGAAATGACCTTGTCAACGATTATCTGTTCGCCAATATCTTTTAGTCCGACGGTATAATACCTGCCGTTAACGGTAATTTTTGCCTCGTCAGGGCCGAACTCTTCAATATTGACGCTATACTCTTTGCCTTCGATTTCAAGCTTTAGTTCTTTCATAATCTATTTCCTTTGAGTTTTTCTGACCCCGAATTTTGTTCCGACCCTCCATTGTGAGCTATCATTGTTCGAGAAGGTTATCCCTGAATTTGATCTGTCAATATACAATCTGTAATACAGTTCTACCGCCGTCGCTATAGCTGTGATATGGTCTTCGGGAACTTCAGCTAGTTCATTCGATTCCTCCTGACCCTCATTATCCTTCTTCAGTGAGGATTCATCAGTTACCGAAAGATTAACCTGCTTCGATTGTAAAAGAAGGTTAAAAAGAAGTACCACTGTTGAAATGAGTGTCAGGCCGATAAAAACTGTAATAACGCCTCCGGCGGCTACATCCCATCCGGAGTATCCGTTATATTCTGTTCCAATGTTCGCAAAGCCGAATATGCTTGCTCCCGATTCATTTTTACTGTCTGATCCTCTTTCTGAACTTTCTATACTTTTAAGTTCATTAAAAAACAGCTCCGGATTGGTGATATTCGATTCCTTAAGCACATTGATTACAGCATTTCTGAAATCCGAATCTTCTGAATTCAGTATATACTCCACCCTTTCCCGATCAGTGTTTGCAGTTGCTTTCACTTTTCCCGAAAGATGAACTGAGATTATAAGTAAAAGAGGTAAGATTATAGAAAATGATTTTTTCATTTAGTTAATCCTGAATGATTTTTAAAGTGGAATGTTTCCGTGCTTTTTGGGCGGATTCTCATCTCTTTTATTTTTCAGCATTTCAAGTGCCTTTATGAGCCTGAATCTTGTATTTTCCGGAACTATTATATCGTCTATAAATCCCTTTTCCAGAGCAACATAGGGATTGGCGAACCTTTCCCTGTATTCCTGTATCTTAGCTTTTAGAGTCTCATCGGGATTTTCGGATTGTTTTATCTCTTTTGCAAAAACGATCTTGCTTGCTCCTTCGGCACCCATTACTGCTATTTCGCCTGTAGGCCATGCAAATATCATGTCTCCTCTGAGCTGTTTGGAGTTCATGACACAATATGCACCTCCGTAAGCCTTTCTGGTTATTACCGTCAGCTTAGGGACAGTCGCTTCTCCGTAAGCGTACATCAGTTTTGCTCCGTGTGAAATAATACCTGCATATTCCTGAGCTGTACCGGGAAGGAACCCCGGAACATCCTCGAAAGTTATAACAGGGATGTTGAAACAGTCACAGAATCTTACGAATCTTGCACCTTTTACAGATGCGTTTGAATCGAGAACTCCGGCCATGATCCTGGGCTGATTGGCAACGATGCCCACACTTTTGCCGTTAAGTCTTGCAAAACCGACAATAATGTTTTGAGCCCAATCTTTGTGTACCTCCAGAAAATTTCCGTTGTCAACAACACTTTGTATAACCTGCTTCATATCGTATGGTTTATTCGGATTTTCCGGTACGATAGAATTCAACTCCACACACATTCTGTGAGGATCATCCCCGGTTTGAGCCACGGGAGATTCTTCTGTATTGTTCTGAGGAAGAAATTCAATAAGATCCCTTATACCTTCAAAAAGCTCCTGCTCTGTATCGCAGGTGAAATGAGTCACGCCGCTTTTTTTACCGTGAACATCGGCTCCGCCAAGCTCGTCGGATGTAACTTTTTCGCGGGTCACCTCTTCAACAACTTTAGGGCCGGTAAGAAACATGTTTGCGGTTTTCCTGACCATAAAAATAAAATCCGTAAGCGCAGGTGAATATACTGCTCCGCCGGCACAGGGTCCTACGATCGCGCTGATTTGAGGTATCACTCCCGAATAAAGAATATTCTTGATAAATATGCTTGTGTATCCTGCAAGCGCATCCACACCTTCCTGTATCCTGGCGCCGCCCGAATCGTTTATTCCCACAACAGGAGCACCGACTTTTGCTGCAGTCTCCATTATCTTGCTGACCTTCTCTCCAACGGTCTTTGACAGGGTTCCGCCTATAACGGTAAAATCAAATGAGTAGACGAAAACAAGCCTCCCTTTTACAGATCCGTATCCCGTAACTATCCCGTCTCCGTAGAACTTCTTTTTTTCCATACCAAAATCCGTACAGGTATGAGTCCTGAGCTTGTCGATCTCCTGAAAACTGTGAGGATCCATTAAAAGATCGATCCTTTCCCGCGCTGTAAGCTTTCCCCTTTTGTGCTGCTTTTCTATAGCTTCCTGTCCACCGCCAAGCTCGGCTTTTTCGATCTTCTGTTTCAGTTCCAGTATTCTCTTTTCATTATTCATTTCTAAAAACTCCGTTGTATATCTTTGACATGACAGATCATTTCTGTTTCTGCCATTTTTAAAGGTCGTAAATATATTTAACTTGAACAGATAATACAAGAATTTTTTATTCCAATATTTCAGAGCTTTAACCGTTTCGGGTTGTTTTTTACCGTTAAATGATTTAAATTTCGGCAACTTTAAAACCGGACGGAATCAAATTTGAGCTTTCAAGATCCGCAATACCTGATGCTGCTGCCTTTGACTGCTCTCCCTTTTTTGTATTTTTTGATATTTAAAAGGAAACCTGTAAGAATACATTTCAGTTCACTTTTTCTGATAATGAATATCGCTAAAAAAACCCGCAGGAAAAACCGGATAAAGGATATTTTGCTAATGATCATAAGAACTTTACTCATTATGCTGACCATCCTTTTATTCGCAGGGCCATACACAGGTTCGAATCCGGAGATGGATCCGTCAAAAAGAAATGTTCTTGTCATGTATTTCGACACAAGCCCTTCAATGGGCGACATTTACGACGGTAATGCACTTATAGATTTTTCAAGAGATCTGGCCGTAAAACTTCTTCAAACTGCCGGATCCGATGATCTTTTTTACATAATGACCTCCGATCCCGAAGAAAAATTCTATGGAAACAGCAGTGATGCTGTTATATTTATTTCGGGAACAGAACTTTATGGAAGGGAAAGGGATCCTGAGGAAATAATAAACGAAGCAGAGAATATACTTTTTGAATACCCTGACCGTAACCGGATGATGCTTTTCTTAACCGACGGATTCACACAAAAAGAGTTCCCCTACGACAATGATCAGCTATTTCCTGCGGGTGCATTTATTGTGATGCATGACACCGGTCACAAAAGTCATTCCGGAATTTTATCTGCTGATCTTGACGGAAAAGGTGAGCTTCAGATCGATATGATATCTTCCGTGCCCGGCAACTATAACTGCGAAGTATTTTTTGACGGCATGAAAATTTACTCAGGCGGTATTATTCTAAATGAACCCGGTATAGAATCCTTTTCTGTCAATATACCTGAAGAAAGAAAGACATTCTCTTCTGTTCTTATCAGATCTGATAACGCTCTTAACAATATCGAGAGTTCATTTTATATGACCATACCTGAAACAGAGCAAAAAAAAATACTTGTTACCGGAAGAAAAGATTCTCAGTCAGTAAAAGATATTCAATCACTTGCAAGGGTTTCATCAACACAATTCGACCTTGAAATATTGGAGCCTGAAGAAGCAGGTTCTGTTTTGTTCGACGATTACGATCTCATACTCATTACTGAAATTACCGGAATAAATTCCTTTATTGTTTCCAACTATAAAAGATTTCTGGAGAACGGCGGATCTTTATTTTTCGTTGCAGGTGATAAACTGAACCTTAATGACTACAACTCCAGACTTGTAACTGAGCTGGGATTCCCTTCGATAAAAAGCATGTTCAGAGCCGGACAGGGCTCCTACAGCGGAATTGAGATAAAATCTGTTGAACACAGCATCTTTAAAGGTGTCTTTCACGAAAAAACTGTTGTTCCGTCAACAGTCGAAATATACAGCTTCTACCTCATGGACGGGGAAGGATGGAATTCTCTGATCGAAGCCCAGGACCACCCCCTTCTCCTTGAGAGAGAATACGGAGCGGGCAGAATTTTTTTTCTGGCAACAGGAACAGGACCGGAAGATTCTAACATTATGAGAAACGGCATAGCAATTCCCATATTTTTAAACTCCTTTTCATACCTGACAGGAAAAAGAGACAGTAATCCGTCTTTCTTTCTTTCCGGAGATACGGCCGGGTTTGATAAACATCTCTACCTTGTTCCCGAAGGCAGACCTCTAAAACCTAATGAAGATGTTTACTCCCGGGTATTCAGACTCAGGTCTCCCGGTTTGTATGACCTGTATGACTCAGACGGCTCTCTTTATCAGAAAATAGCTGTTAACTCAGAAAGGGAAGACAGGGTTGACTACACTTCCTCAATAAAAAAAATGGCCGACACCCGTTTCTTTAAGGGGTTTGAGGAGAAGTTAAACATCAACGACCTGTTTTACGGTGCAAGTATTTTCCGTCACTTTATAATTTTAATCTCTGTTTTGATAATTCTTGAACTTATCGTCGTGAGGATATTGTGAATGCTGTCAGAGCTGAAGAAATTTCTGTAAATTATGATGATAAAACTGCAATTGATTCAGTGTCTTTCTGCGCATATAAAAACGAATACATCTCAATAATAGGGCCGAACGGGTCAGGAAAAAGCACCCTTCTGAAAGCTCTTTGCGGTATAATCGATCCCGACATAGGAAGCGTCACGATCAAAGGAAAGAAAATATCCGGTCTGAAAAGAAAAGAACTTGCCGGAATGATCACATACACATGTCAACTCCCGCCCTGCGATTTTACCGTTGAGGAATTTATTCTGATGAGCAGATACCCTTACTACAGAACTTTTAGAGGGATAACCAAAATAGATCAGGATATTTGCCGCAAAAGTATGCAAATAACCTATACTTCAGATTTTTCAGAAAGGAAGCTTTCCGATCTCAGCTCGGGAGAAAGGCAGAGGGTGGCTATAGCTTCCGCGCTAGCCCAGGAAACTGAAATAATTCTTTTTGATGAACCGGTAACGCACCTCGATCCTCACTATGATCATGAAATAAGCAACCTTATAAGCAAGATACACTCAGAGAAAGGAATTACTGTGATAAATGCAACTCACAGTGTGAATAACGCAGTTAAATATTCAGACAGAATAATAGCTCTCAAGTCCGGATCGCTCGTATTCGATAAAAAATCCGCCGAGCTGGAGAGCTCTGATCTCGATCTTCTTTACGGTGTTGAATTCGTATCCGTATTCACACATGGTAATAATAAAAGATTTTTGATAAAAACATGAAAGTGATAAACGCAAAACTGATTTTTCTGGCCTTCTTATTCTCAGCGATATTCATTTTATCTATTCTGATCGGCGGCGATCTGAGTTTTGGATCGAAAGGGATTCCCGAGATACTTTACATGATAAGATTGCCGAGAGCTTTAACTGCAGTGATCGCAGGATGTACTTACGCTTTGTGCGGAGCAGTGTTTCAGTCGCTGTTCCGCAACCCGATCGCATCTCCGTTCACTCTCGGTACCGCAGGCGGAGCCTCCCTTGGAGTTACATTTTACATTTCTTTTTTTTCCTCGACAGGATTTTTAGGTCTTGCTTTGTCCCCGGTTTTCGCTTTTGCAGGTGCGCTCCTTTCAATTTCAGTGATATATATGATCGTTACAATCAAGAAAAACTTCAACCCCAATACAATGATACTGGCAGGTGTTGTTCTGAACTTTTTCTTTTCCGGCATGGTGCTTTTCATACAATATATGACTAATCAGGCCAATGCTGTCAGGATAACGAGATGGACAATGGGAAGTTTGGATGCGTCAGGCTTTGACAGTCTTTACATTCCTTCAGTTATTGTAATTATCTGTTCGATAATAATTTACTCCTACAGAGATGATCTGAACCTGCTAAGCATGGGAGAAGACATATCTGCATCAAGAGGGGTAGATGTAAAAAATTCTTCCAGAAACTTGTTTCTGGTTTCCTCAATTATGATCGGTGCAGTTGTCTCAATTACAGGCCCGATCGGTTTTATCGGAATAATCGCTCCACATCTTGCAGCCTCGTTTTTTGGCAGAAACTACCGGTCTCTGCTTCCCGCTGCCGCTATAACCGGTGCAATACTTATGCTGATATGCGACTTTGCCTCCAGAGCGGTGCTATGGCCTGTAGAAATACCGGTGGGTATTATTACGGCTATTATAGGAGCTTTCTTTTTTATGCGTTTATTGAGATGATTTTTTGTTAAGTTTTTTCTTGGTTTTGGTTTTATTTTCGTTAAATTATATATAAGGTATAAACAGCCTTAAACACAAATTAAATGGAGATCTAAGTATGAAAGAGAAGATCAGGGTCAGATGCGCTCACTGCGATTCTGAAATAGGCGAGCTTCACAATTCTCCGGAAAAAAAATACCTCGGATGCGGTTCCTGCGGAAAAAGAACAGTGGTAACCATCGGCAAAGACGGTTCGGTTAACTCTCGCTTATTCGAGGAAAAACAGATATTTCATAAAAATACCGAGAACGCCGTAAAAAGCTCTCTGAACAAATAACTTTTTAGAAGTTTTTATAAAGGGCTGAACTGATCAGCCCTTTTTTGTTTGTTGACTTTGACCATGACAAAACTTATATTTCGCGCGAAATAATTTTAGAAAAAAAGGTATCATGAAAAAAAATATAAGAAATTTCTGCATAATAGCACACATCGATCACGGTAAATCCACTTTAGCCGACAGGATGCTCCAGTTAACCGGAACCATATCTGAAAGAGATATGAGGAATCAGGCGCTTGACAACATGGAGCTCGAACAGGAGAGGGGGATTACAATAAAATCCCACGCTGTTACGATGAACTATACCGCCGCCGACGGAGAGGAATATATTCTTAACCTGATAGACACTCCCGGTCATGTTGATTTCACTTATGAAGTTTCACGAAGCATAGCCGCGTGTGAAGGAGCGGTTCTTGTTGTAGATGCTTCTCAGGGAATAGAAGCACAGACGCTTTCCAACCTTTATCTCGCGATGGAACAGGACCTTGAGATCATTCCCGTAATAAATAAAATAGACCTCCCCGCAGCCCAGCCTGAAAATGTCGCCCATCAGGTAATTGACCTTTTGGGATGTGATGATTCCGATGTTGTTTTTACATCGGCAAAAACAGGTGAAGGTGTAAATGAGCTCCTCGAAAAAATCATCAGCCTTATACCGCATCCGAAAGGCGATTCCGACAAACCTCTTCAGGCCCTTATCTTTGACTCTATGTACGATCAGTTCCGCGGAGTTATAGCCTATATCAGAATAGTTAACGGCGCTATCAATACCAAAGATAAGATCAAAATGTTCAATCAGGATTCTGTTTTTGATGTTGAGGAGATAGGAATACTGAAAATGGAGCGTGTTAAAAAGGAAAGGCTCCTGACCGGCGAGGTCGGATATTTGATAACAGGTACAAAAAATGTAAGCGATATAAAGGTTGGAGATACAGTTACTTTATCCAAAGATACCGCAGTAAAACCCCTTCCCGGATATCAGGATATTAAACCCATGGTATATTCCGGTGTTTTTCCTGTAGATACCGAAGATTATGACAGTTTAAAAGACTCTCTCGAAAAATTAAAACTCAATGATTCTTCTCTTACATATACGCCGGAAAGCTCAACCGCTCTCGGATTCGGATTCAGGGTCGGATATCTGGGACTTCTTCACATGGAGATTATTCACGAAAGACTCGAAAGAGAATATAATATGTCCGTGATCAATACCTTTCCCAATGTTACTTACCACATATATCTTTCGGGCGGCGAAATGGAAACGATCAATAATCCCAAAGAACTTGACATGGGCCGTAATATAGAAAAAATTGAAGAACCTTTCATAAAAGCACAGATAATAACCCTTACGGAGCATATCGGGGCAGTTATGAAGCTTTCGCTTGAGAGAAGAGGAGTCTATGTTTCAACCGACTATCTTGACGAAACAAGGGTGGTTCTAAAATATACTTTCCCGCTTTCCGAAGTTATTTTCGATTTTTTCGACAGACTTAAATCGGTTTCAAGAGGTTACGCCTCTTTTGATTACGAAATATCCGGCTATGAAGCGACACAGATGGTCAGGCTTGATATTCTGCTGAACGGAGAAAAAGTGGATGCGCTGGCGGCTATAATACATAAAGATAAGGCCTATCATTATGGCGAAAAGATCTGTAAAAAACTGAAAGATATAATTCCGAGGCAGATGTTCGACTGTGCGATCCAGGCCGCCATCGGTTCAAGAGTAATAGCCAGGACAACAGTCAAAGCTCTGAGAAAGGATGTTCTGGCAAAATGCTACGGCGGAGATATTTCAAGAAAGAGAAAACTGCTGGAAAAACAGAAGAAAGGTAAGAAAAAAATGAAGCAGATCGGTTCGATCGAGCTGCCGCAGGAAGCTTTCCTCGCCCTTCTGAAAGTAGATGAATAGCGGACGGAAAAAATATTTTTTCTTGATCATATCACTTACAGCAGCTCTTTTTTTTAAAGCAGTGGTGTTCGAATTCTACAGAGTAAGCTCTGACTCAATGTCGGATACGATATTATCAGGAGATTTTGTTCTGATAAACAGAGTCGTGTTCGGAACAATAACCCCCAACAGAGCGAATTTTCCCGTAAAAAATTACGGTTTCAACCTTCCTTCCTTCAGAATACCTGCACTTAGAGATATACGACAGGGAGAAATAGTTGTTATTAGGAACAGGTATTATCCCGGAACCGGAAATGATCTTATAAAGCGTATTGCTGCGGTACCCGGTCAGGAGATCACTGTTATGAACGGATTTATCTTCGTTGACGGATTACTGCATGAAACTGACTATTACGATGATGATTTTTTTATTCCCGAAGAGCCGGAAATAGAGATATTTACAATACCTTCTGAAAGGTATTTTGTAATAGGGGACAACTCCGTTCAGAGCTTCGACTCAAGAGACTTCGGACTGGTAAAAAAAGAAGATATCCTTGGCAAAGTATCACTTATTTATGCATCGTTCGACAGCAGCGGGTCTGCAAGGTGGAACAGGTTTTTCAGGATTCCGGAATAGTCTGTTTTTCGTAATTTTTCATTTGTAAAATCATATTTTTTGTCTTAGTTTTTATCAAAACATATTCGGGGGGAGTGTCATGAAAAACCTTATACCTCAATTTATAGCTGAAAAATACGAAAGCAAAGAGACTTCGGGATCATTCAAAGGAGCTGTCATGTCACTTGACCTGAAAGGTTTTACGGATATGACCGAAAAGCTGGTGAAAAAAGGCAAATACGGAGCCGAGGTTATTTCAGATATTATCAATATGATATTTGATCCTACCGTTAAGATAATCAGAGACAAAGGGGGATTTATTTCGGCTTTTGTAGGTGATGCTATAACAGCGGTTTTTCCTGATAAATATGCGGTTGAAGCAGCCTTTGCGGCTGACGAGATACTCGTCCTGATAGAAAAACTGAAAAATGTTAAAGCTGAAGGTTTTTCATTCACTTTAGGTGCCAGGATCGGACTCGCATACGGAAAAATTGAATGGAGCATTATTAACACTAAAAAAAGAAGCGTATATTTTTTCAGAGGAAAGACCCTTTATAAAGCGGCAGACGCACAGCAGTCCGCCAGGACAGGCGCGTGTAAGCACGATCGGTCAATAAAAAATATCCGCGTCTCCAAAAGAGATAACAAACTTAAAGCAGCCCCCAAAATAAAGAAAGAAACGATGAAACGATTCGCTCCGGATCAGGCTATCGAAATGAAAACTCTCGGCGAGTTCAGGGATATTGTATCAGTATTTGTTTCATTTGACGAAAAAAAGATAGATATGAATGCCTTTTCAGAGTATTTGTGCGATAAACCTATGGAATACGGCGGCTATCTGAACAAGATCGACTTCGGGGACAAAGGCGGTATCGCTCTTCTCTTCTTCGGTGCGCCGGTCGCTGTTGAAAAATATCCGGAAAAGGCGGTACTTTTCGCTATGGATCTACAAAAGTCATTCCCCGAAGGTCTGAGGATAGGGATCAGCGAATCTCAGGCTTACTGCGGATTTATAGGAAGCTCTGAAAGATGCGAATATACAGCAATGGGGCAGGTCGTTAACCTTTCTGCAAGACTGGTGTCGAAGTGCGCAGAGGGTGAAATACTGATGGAGGAAAGGATCGCTTCCTACGGCTTCAAGGAAATTTCTGCTCAGGAAAAAGGCCTGTATGAATTCAAGGG
>SLFX01000127.1 GCA_007124045.1 Candidatus Delongbacteria bacterium
ATATGATCTCATTTTACAACTTCGTTAATTCCTTATATGTATTCAGAAAATCCGGTGCTATCTCTCTTATTGTCAGAGCAAGTCCCGTATTTTCTGATCTTGCCTTTTTAATGAACACTTCCGCGTCCGGCTTAAACTTAGCGTCCCTGTTCGCGTCGAGGACCAGTAAATGACCCATTATAATGTTACCGGCCATCTCCACCAGTCTTCTCGCCTGAAAATCCAGATACTCCTGATCTTCGTATTTTTCCACAACTTCGATAGTCTTAACATAATTTCTCTTCATCGCATCAAGTTCTTTACGCATAAATTCGAGGTCGTAAGATATTTTCTGAGACGCATATTCTTCCATCATTTCGGCAAATAAACCGCTAGTAACACCTTTTATAGCTGCAATAACCTGAAGTTGAGTCGTTCCCTCGTATATCGAAGTGATCCTGGCGTCACGGTACATTCTTTCTACAGGAAAATCCTTTGTAAATCCCGTTCCGCCGTGTATCTGAACGGCATCATATGTTATACGGTTGCAGGATTCGGATGAAAGTCCCTTGATGAGTGGTGTGAAAAAATCGGCTCTTCTCTTGTATTTTTTCATTTCGTTTTTTTCTTCGGGAGTAAGTTCTCTCTCGTGTCCTGTTTCTTCAAGAGCTTTGTATATATCAACGAATCTCGCTGTTTCGTAGTAGAGCGTTCTTAAAGCGGCTATTTTTACCTTCATGTCGGTAAGTATTTCATAAACAGGCGGGAACTGGTTGATGATTTTCCCGAACTGAGCCCTTTCCTGCGCATATTTTAAAGCTTCCCTGTAAGCGGCTTCAGCGAGTCCGATGGCCTGGCCGCTCACTCCAAGTCTTGCGCCGTTCATGAGGGACATTACATATTTTATAAGACCGAACTTTCGTTTACCGATGAGTATGGCCGGCGAGTTTTTGAATACCATTTCGCAGGTAGGTGAACCGTGAATTCCCATTTTGTCTTCGATCCTTCTTATCTGAACGGTATCGTCTCTCTCATACAGCAGCATTGAAAGACCCCTTCCATCCTTAGTTCCCTCTTCCGTTCTTGCCAGAACGAGAGAAAGTTCCGCGTTTCCGTTGGTAATGAATCTTTTTACGCCGTTAAGTCTCCAGCAGCCCGATTTTTCATCAAAATGGGCTTTCAGCTGAACTGCCTGAAGGTCACTTCCGGCGTCAGGTTCTGTCAGGATCATTGCTCCTGTGGCTTCGCCTGATGCGAAACGGGGAATGTATTTAGCCTTGATATCCTCATCCGCGAATTCTTTTACTGTTTCACCGATGTCCTGAAGTCCGAATATATTCATCAGGCTCGCATCACCCCGTGATACCATTTCGATCATCATGCTGTAAACGGTTACGGGAAAATTGAGTCCGCCGTATTTTCTCGGTTGTGTAACACCCATAAGTCTGGCCTGCTTAAGCGCGTTCAGGTTCTCTACGGTTCCCCTTGCATAATGAACTCTGTTATTCTCAAGACTCGCACCTTCGACATCCACGCTTTCAGCATTCGGTGCAATTATTTCTCCTGCGATCTCACCCGTGATCTCAAGTACCTGGTCGTAACTGTCGATCGCATCCTCGAAATGACAGGGTTTGTATTCGTCCGGCTCAATATCGTCTTTTCCGTGATTTTCTTTCTCGCTGATCTTGTAGAACCTTTCTTTAAGCTCGACGACCCTCTTCATGAAAGGATGGCCAAGATGAAACTTTAAATCACTGTTATCTCTGTAAAAATTCGTCATTTCGACTGCTCCTTATAATGCTTGATCATTTTGGGTATGATTGAATGAAGGTCTCCGATAATGGCGACATCCGCTATAGAATTTATCGGTGCTTCAGGATCGGTATTTATCGAAATGATCTGCGCTGACGAGTCCATTCCCGCCCTGTGCTGGATCGCACCGGAAATACCGCAGGCGATGTAGAGCTTGGGTCTTACCGTTACGCCGGTCTGACCGACCTGTCTTGCGTGGTCAGCATAGCCGGCGTCCACTGCGGCTCTTGATGCCCCGACTTCGCCGCCCACAACCTTTGCAAGTTCGTCAAGAAGGGTGAATCCCTCTTTTGATCCCACTCCGAATCCGCCGGCTACTATGACCTGGGCAGCTCCGAGGTTGATCTTTCTTGGTTCTATGTGCCTTTCAATTATTTTCACGGCGTAATTTACGCTGTCAAGTATCGTAGAAGGGTCTGTATTCACGATCTCACTTTTGAAGCTGCCTCCCACCTCTTCTTTTTTCATGACGCCTTCTCTTACCGTAGCCATCTGCGGCTTTGTTTCCGGATTGACGATCGTGGCGATTATGTTTCCGCCGAAGGCCGGTCTGATCTGATAAAGCAGGTCTTTGTAAATTTTACCGGTTTTCTGGTCCTCGTAATCACCGATTACGAGATCGGTACAGTCTGCAGTGAGTCCGCATTTTAAGGTTGAAGCGATCCTGGGGGCGAGGTCCCTTCCTACAGAAGTAGCCCCGACTATAACGATCTGAGGTTCGTTTTCTTTCAAAATATGTTCAAAAACAGCCGAATGAGGAAGGGTGGTATAAGGACTTAATCTCTCATCATCCGCTATAAATATAATATCTGCCCCGAAAGGACTTATCTGTTTTTCAATATCTTTCAGTCCGGATCCTATCACTGCGGCTTCGACCTTGCAGTCCAGCTGTTTAGCCAGTTTAGATGCTTTTGATATCAGCTCAAGGCTGACATCCGCGACAATCCCGTCTTCTATCTCACAATATACACAAATATTATTCACTTTCTACCCCAAAGTATGGTTAGTAATTAATTCGCCCATAAGCTCTCTAATGTCCTGATCGCTGTCCTTTAAAACCTTCGCCTCTTTTCCCTGAAGAACGACATTTTCTATCTTTTTAACTTTTGTCGGAGAGCCGGCAAGGCCTATGTTTTCCGGTTTGCAGTCAAGATCGTCGAGGCTGATTTCTTCTATACTGAGGTATGGTTTGTCCCTTACGGTCTCGTTTACATAATCATCATCGATCGTTTGAAGCTCGGTAACTGTTTTGGCATGTTTGTATTTCATTAACAGCTTGGCGTTCTTTGGTCTGCATACCGGTGCCGATCCGTGAACCGTAATCAGTGCAGGTGTGGCACATTCAACTGTTTCAACACCTCTTTCGAGCCTTCTGATCACCGTGGTACTGCCTTTTGACAACCCGGTAATATCTTCCGCGTAAGTTACCTGAGGTATGTTTAGTTTTTCCGCGGTTTGCGGTCCTACCTGTGCCGTATCTCCGTCAATGGCCTGTCTGCCGCAGATTATAAGATCGTATTCTCCGATCTTCTCCACGGCTTTCGATATTACATAAGAAGTTGCCAGAGTGTCTGCCCCTGCGAATCTTCTGTCAGTAATAAGATAGCCTCTGTCCGCATTCCTGAAGATACTCTCCCTTATGATATCCGCTGCTCTGGGCGGACCCATTGTGAGAATGATAATCTCAGTATCCTCATATCTGTCCTTGATCCTTAAGGCCTGTTCAAGAGCATTAAGATCCTCCGGATTATAAATTGCGGGCAACGCAGCCCTGTTTACCGTTCCGTCGGCTTTCATTGCGTCTTCACCAACATTTCTCGTGTCTGGAACCTGTTTGGCCAAGACGATGATCCTAAATGCCATCCTTCCTCCGTTCAATTAATTAGTTGAAAAATATAATTTCAAATCCGCTTCCTTTAAATTTCGTAGAATATATCAAAAAAGCGGGTGTTTTGCAACCCATAATTGAGAATAAAAATTTAATTAAGATTGACAAAAGCTCTGTCTTTTTATATCTTGCAACAGAACATGAAAATTGTCTGGGGTTTGTTATGTCGAAGCTCATGGTGAGTGTAGCAGGTATAAGGGGAATAGTCGGGGAAACATTCACTCCTGATGTTATAGTAAGGTATGTGAGTGCGTATTCAAGGCTCCTGAAAGGAGGGCCTGTTGTAGTGGGGCGTGACACAAGACCTTCGGGAAGAGCGATCTCTGATCTGGTATGCTCGGTTCTGAACATGTGTGGAAGGAACGCAATTGATATAAATATTGCCACAACCCCAACAGTAGCGATGGCGATCGAATACTACGGAGCGGCCGGAGGAATAGCCATAACAGCGAGCCATAATCCTTCCGAATGGAACGCTTTAAAATTCATGGATGAAAAAACCCTTTTTCTTAACGAACATCAGGGTGAAAAGCTTCATTACCTGCTTACTGAAAACCGTTTTCTGTTTGCCCCTCACGACGGTATAGGTTCGTATATTTTCGACGAGAATGGGCAATCTAAAAAATACCATATCAGGCGGGTGCTTGATATTCCCTATATAAACAAAAGCGATATCAGAAAAAGGGCTTTTAAAGTTGCCATAGACTGCGTGAACGGAGCCGGCAGTGTCATACTTCCCGAACTTCTGCTGGATCTGGGCTGCTCGGTAACCAAGATCAATTCCGAGCCGAACGGTATATTTCCGCACGGGGCAGAGCCTCTGCCGGAAAATCTGACCGGGATATGCGACCTTATAAAGAGTGGTAATTTTGATATCGGAATGGTGGTCGATCCCGATTCTGACAGGCTTGCGCTGATTGACGAGAACGGAGTACCTATGGGCGAGGAATATACTCTTGCGATGGCGGTTGATCTTGTTCTTTCGAAAAAAAGTTCCGATATCGCAATTAATGTTTCCAGTTCTCTTGCGACCGAAGAGGTTGCCGCCCGTTACGGTGCGAAAACTTACAGAACCAAAGTCGGGGAGATCAATGTTTCTACTATTATGCTCGAAAAGGAGCTTGTAATAGGAGGCGAGGGCAACGGCGGGATCATACTTCCCGAAATACATCCGGGCAGAGATGCCCTGGTGGGAGCCGCTCTCATACTTCAGTATATGACGGAAAAAGACAGGTTCATTTCCGATATAAAAAAGGATCTTCCTCCCTATGTTATCGTAAAGGATAAAGTTTCGGTCGAAGGAATTAATTTTGATGCTAAAATAAATCAGATCACTAAAAATGTTCCCGAAAGTGAGTTGGATCTGACCGACGGTGTTAAGATAAACGGCAGCGGCTTCTGGGTGCAGCTCAGAAAGTCAAATACGGAGCCGATTGTGAGAATATTTGCGGAATCCGCTACTGAAGATGAAGCGCTGTCGCTTGTGAAAAAATATAAGGAAATGATAATTGGATCATAGAGGCTTTAAAAAAGCATTAATAATTATTCTGGCACTTCTGTACTACCCCCTGTCGGCTTCCGGTCCCGGTATAAGCACCCAGTTTGCATCTCAGGGCGTTCCGGTCTTCAGGAACAGTATAATTAAGACTCTTTCGGAAGACGGTCAGAAGTTTTATCTGGAAATACATGCCGATATATCGAACGACAGGCTTCAGTTTATTAAAACCGGTTCAGAGTATAAATCTTCTTATTCCGTGTCGGTTGCCGTTTTCCGGGGCGGAGATTCGAGAGGAATACCTCAGCATCAGGACTCAGAAGTCAGATACCTGTCTGTAAATGATTACAGCGAAACGCTTTTACCTTCCGCAAATGATTCACATCATTTCAGATATGAACTTAAGAAAGGTAGCTATACAGTCCTGGTCATGTTTAAAGATCTTAACAGCGGCAAAAGCCATACTATAAGAAGCCGTCAGGAGCTTACGGACACATCGGATCTGTTGGTTTCGGATTTGAGAATGGTCAAATGGGATGACGATGAAGATTTTATAAATGAATATAAGCCGATCATCAATAATGTCGTGGATAAACTTGGAGTTTTTACCGGAGCATTGTTTCAAATATATAACGGATCGGCAACGCCTTTAAATTTTACCGTAAGGTACAGAATAAGATCAAATAACGGTGAAGTGGTCTATGATAATAATTTTGAAGGTTTGGCGGGTGAAGGAATAAAGCATCAGGTTCTCAAGATACCTCTGGAAAATCTCAAGGCGGGAAACTATCGGGTAGAGGCTGATATTTCAATATTGGACAAAAGATTTCTTAAAAACACATCATTTTATTTGAGATGGAAAGAGCTCTCGGTCAATGTTCCTGATATTCGAACCGCTTTGGAGCAGATGCTCTATGTAGTAGAATATGATTCGGTCAAATCAGTTTTTTCGAAGAGTGAAGAAGAACAGATGGAGTGGTTTAGAGATTTCTGGAACGGACTTGAACAAAGACTAAGCCTCAGAACCAACTCTTTGATGGAGGAGTATTTCAGGAGAATATCTTACGCAAATATGTATTTCTCTGTACCAAAGAAAGAAGGATGGAAGACTGATATGGGCAAAGTGCTTGCCGTTATGGGCGATCCTGATGAAGTGCAGAATTATCCTTTTATAAAAAACCAGAGACCCTACGAGGTCTGGACATATTACGATATCAACACACAATTCATATTTGATTACATCGGTGCAGAATACAGGCTAAGGAAATAGTTTTTATGAAAGTTTGTGTTCTTTCAAGCGGAAGCGGAGGCAATTCGACATTTATCAGTTCAAGCGGTTCCTCTCTTATTATTGATGCGGGGATAAGCTGCAAAAGAATACTGGAAAGATTGAGATCTGCATCCTGCGATCCCGGCGGAATAGGGGGGATTTTAGTTACGCACGATCATTCCGATCACATTAGCGGCGCGGGCACACTTTCCAGAAAGCTGAAGGTTCCTGTTTACATACATGAGGAAAACTGGCGGTCGTGCCGGGAAAGGTTTAACAAGTGCGAAGTGCATTTTATTAAAGGGAATTTTTTTGTCGGGGATTTTTTTGTTGAACCGTTTCCTGTTTCGCATGACGGCACCTTGAATTACGGGTTCTGTGTGCATTCTGAAGAGAAAAAAATTACCCATCTGACAGACACAGGAACCGTAACTTCTGTTATCAGGCAGAGAATTACCGGCAGTCATATTATGATACTTGAATCAAATCATGATCCTGAAATGCTGATAAAAGGTCCTTATCCCTGGTATTTAAAACAGAGGATCGCAGGTAATCTCGGTCATCTTTCAAACAAAGATGCGTGTAAGCTGATAAGCGAAAGCGGAATGACAGGGCTAAAGCATTTGATCCTTGCCCATTTGAGTAAAGAAAACAATGATCCTGTTCTTGCTTACGATCTGATGGAAGAAACCAGAGAATCTTCGGGTATGGATTTCAGAATATGTGTTGCTCCTCAGGATACTGCCTTGGAGCCTGTTGAGATATGAAGAACAATAAGACTGTATATATTACGGCCGGAGAAGAATCGGGAGATATGCTCGGAGCAGGCGTGATTCGCAGTTTGAAAAAAAAGCAAAATGGCTTGTCTTTCAAAGGCATAGGCGGATTGAAGATGGAAGAGGAGGGACTTGTTAGCGTATACGATTCCCGGGAGTTGGGTTTTATGGGCTTTTTTGAACTCGTGAAACACGCTTTCGTTATAAGGCGGGCTATAAGAACTATATTTAATCATATAATCAAAGACAAACCATCCCTGATACTTATGATAGATTTTTCGGAATTTCATATAAAACTTGCAAAAAAAATCAAAAGAGTATTGCCTGAAACAAGGATCATTAAATATGTCAGTCCCCAAATATGGGCATCAAGATACGGCAGGATAAAAGATATTGTAAAGTACTACGATTGTGTGTGCTGCATTCTCCCCTTCGAAAAAGCTCTCTACAAAGACTTTCCTGTTGATTCCAGATATGTCGGGAATCCGGTTATTTCGGGATACAGCCTTAAGTTAAGTTTTAATGATTTTTGCAATAAGTTCGGACTCGACACAGAAAAAAACATCATATCTGTTTTTCCCGGAAGCAGGATACAGGAGATATATAATCATCTTCCGGTACTGAAAAAGTTCATAGAGTTGATCACTGCAGAAAGAGACGATATTCAGTTCGTGTTATGCAAAAGTTCATCAATTAAGGGAACTCAGGTTGAAAAAACTTTCTCAGATCTTCCTGTCAGGATAATCCATTCGGATCACCATTGGGAAATATTAAACTATTCTTCAGTTGCGCTCTGCAAGAGCGGTACGGTCACACTTCAGTCCGCAGCAGCAGGCACACCTTCAGTAGTATTCTACAGGGTCAATCCGCTATCGTTCATGATAGCTAAAAGGATAGTCCGGACAAAGTTTATATCGCTTCCTAATATTATAGCCGGTAAATATATAAATCCGGAACTTATACAAAATGATTTCTGTCCGGAGAATCTGATGCGGGAAGTAAAAAAGCTTATGGATCACGAGGATATTTACGACTTACGAAAGAAAGAACTCGGGCATGTAAAAAACATTTTAGGCGACGAAATACCTTCGGACAGGATCGCAGAGACAGTTATTGAATATCTGGAAGCGGAATAATCAGTAAGAAATGCCGTTCAGGCTGCTTATTATCAGGCTGGATCCGGGGTTGTTTATATTTCCGTTCGCGAACAGCCTTTCTTTACGGATATGTGATGATAAGAGCTCGTCTATTTCGTCCATTTGAACAAGAAATCTTGCATATTTCTCGCCTTCAAGTCTCTTGGTGGCTATCATTCTTCTGTTCATAGGATTTATCCAATTGCCTTTCGGGTCCATCACACCGAAATGAAGATGAGGCCCGGTCACTCTTCCGGTCCTTCCTATATCACCAATCCTCTGTCTTGCTATCACTCTCTGGCCCCTTCTCACCCGGATTCTGTTCAAATGATAATAAGCAGTTCTTGTTTTATCAGGATGTTCTATAGTGATTCTGTTGCCGCTTATATTGTCATAGCCTGTGTCAATCACGACTCCGCTTGCCACTGCGTATACCGGATCGCCGATACTCCCTCTGTAATCAACCCCGTTATGAAATGACCGCCTTCTTGTTACAGGATGAATTCTGTAACCGAAAGGGCTGGTTACATGCACTCTGTCGACAGGGTATCTCAGTGCAGTTACTATCAGAGCTTCACCGGATTTTGTGTAATGAGCATTGTAGGCAGAATTTTTATCTGTATCACTGAAATAGTATGCCACCCTTCTTCCTGTTCTTACACCATCATAAGACGCAAACAGAACTCTTGCCCCCCTAAGTTTATCGCCGTTATGGTATCTTTCCTCCAGCAAGACCGTGAATTTGTCGCCTTTTCTGGCATCTGAGCGGAAATTTATAATACATTCAAGAATGCCGCATACAGTAGCAGCAACAGAAGGCTCTATTTCTCTTTCATTGAGGGCTCTGTTCAGGGTTGTTGATATTTCTCCTTCAACATATCTGTATCTTTTTTCAGTCGGTATTTCGATCAGCTCGTATTCAAGTGAGCCGTCAATATTCCTGAAAAGCCGGTGAGTTGTTACAGGGTCAGGCATATAGCTGAAACTTTTTATCGTGTTGTGTTCCGGATGCATTTCGACAACAAATCTTTCGCCGGCAACTATGAACCTGAAATCCACATCATATTTTAGGGATTCAGAAATTTCGAAAGCCTGTTCCAAACTGATCCCTTCAACAGCTGTCAGTGCATCAAGCATACCTTTCCCGGGCAGAATAGTTCCTTCGATTAATACAGAAATTTCTTTGTCGGGGAGTTCAGTGTCAAACAAATCGGACGGGGTCTCAGTTACAGTTTCTTCATTTAACGATGATCTTCTACCGTACGATAATAAAACAAAAACGGTTATCATCAGAAAGAACACCACAGCAACAAGATTGTGTATGTAGGAACCTTTTATGTTTATACCCGATCCTCACAAAAATTCAACACACCCGCAATTATAATGAATAAACATAAGATTGGCAAGAAAAAAAAAGGCCGTTTAAACAATACTTGACTTTAAAGAACGGGTTCGTTATATTTGCCATTTCTTAAGCGGCAACGATTCCGGTGGTACCGGTAGACCGCTCAAATCAAGGAGGTATTTAATAATGACCGAAAAACAGCAAAGGTTCCAGGAGGAACAGGATGAGGTATGGGTTGACAGTATTGACGAACTCGAGGAGAGTGAATATACAGAGGCCCAGAAGCAGGAGATGCTTTCAATGTACGATTCTTCCCTCACCGAAATAAAGGAAGGGGAGATAATTGAGGGCAAGATAGTCAATATCGGGCCGACAGGCGTCGCAGTTGACATAGGGTTTAAGAGCGAGGGGCTTATTCCTCTTGATGAGTTCGATGACATCAAATCGCTCAACAGGGGTGATATGATCAGCGTATTTCTCGAGTCGGTGGAAAGCTCAGGCGGAAACCTCGATCTTTCAAAAAGAAAAGCCGATTTCATGAGGATATGGGAGCAGGTACAGAAAGTTCACGATGAGCAAACAATAGTTCAGGGAACATGCCTGAGAAGGGTCAAAGGCGGTATCGTTGTTGATCTATTCGGTATCGAGGCATTCCTTCCGGGATCCCAGATCGATGTTTATCCCGTAAGAGATTTTGATGCTCTTATCGGCCAGACTATGGACTTCAAGATCGTGAAACTTAACGAGCTTAGAAAAAATGTTGTCCTTTCCAGAAAAATTATACTGGAGAAAGATCTTAATGAAAGAAAAGAAGCTACTCTTAAAGAGCTTCAGGTCGGAGATGTAGTCGAGGCTATCGTCAAGAATATTACCGATTTCGGCGTTTTCGTCGATATTAACGGGCTTGACGGACTTATCTATATAACTGATCTTTCATGGGGAAGGGTCAACCATCCGAGCGAAATCTGTAAACTGGACGAAATAATCAATATTCAGATTTTGGATATTGACTACGATAAAAAGAGAGTATCTGCAGGACTTAAGCAGCTTACACCGCATCCCTGGGATGGAATCGAAGAAAGATTTCCCGAAGGATGCAAAGTTACAGGAAAAGTTGTCAGCATAACGGATTACGGTGCTTTTGTCGAGATCGAAAAAGGCATCGAGGGACTTATCCATGTTTCAGAAATGAGCTGGGTACAGCATGTCAAGCATCCTTCTGCATATCTCCACCTCGGAGATGTGATCGAGGCAGTTGTGCTGAATATCAAGAAGGATGAAAAAAAGATTTCTCTCGGTCTGAAACAGCTTGAACCGGATCCGTGGGAGATCATAGAAACAAAATATCCCGTGGGATCTACACACAAAGGCATTATAAGAAGCCTTACTCAGTTCGGAGCTTTCGTTGAGCTTCAGGAAGGAATAGACGGTCTTGTCCACATAAGCGATCTTTCATGGACAAAGAAACTCAAGCACCCGAAAGAAGTAGTGAAAAAGGGTGAAGAGATAGAGGTTCTTGTTCTGGACATTGATAAAGAGGAGAGAAGAATATCTCTGGGACATAAACAGACACTTAAAGACCCGTGGATAGAATATGAGAATATCCTCGTCGAAGGATATAAAACAAAATGTAAGGTCATCAAAAAAGTTGAGAAAGGTCTTGTAGTTGAACTGTCAGATCCGGAAGTTGAAGGTTTTGCGCCTAAGAACATCGTGCAGAATTTTAATACTGTGAATGAGGGTCAGGAACTTGAACTAATCGTGGACTCCTATAACGCAGAACAGAGAAAAGTCTTTATGAAGAGCGAAAAAACAGCTTCTAAAAAAGACATTGAGGATCATATAGTCAACGCGGAAGAAGAGCCAACTCCCGAAGCTGCCGTTGAGGAAGTCAAGGAAGAAGCCGCACCTGAAACAAAAGTGCAAGAACCTGCCGAAGATCCAAAGAATGAAGCACCCGCTGAAGAAACACAGGAAGAGCCTAAAGCGGAATAATTCCACTCTATGCAACTTGAAGGGAGCCACAACGGCTCCCTTTTTTTATTTGGAGAAATATTTAAATTTTATCTTGCTATCTTGCAAATTTGAAGTTATATTGCAAATATGCAAAATTATGTAAAAAGAAATATCGAAAGCAGTCTGAGAAAATATATGGGAATATTCCCTGTCACAGCTGTTCTCGGACCAAGACAGTGCGGTAAATCCACACTGGTTAAGGAATTTTCAAAAGATTCAGACAGGTTCATCTATCTTGACCTACAGTTAGAAAGTGACCGTGAAAAATTACAAGATCCGGAGTATTTTTTTGAGGTAAATAAGGATAAGACCGTTTGTCTTGACGAAATTCAGAATGTCCCGGAATTATTCTATCAACTCAGAAGTATTATCGACAGGGACAGGAGGAACGGAAGGCTCATTGTGCTTGGTTCCGCTTCGATGGATTTGATCAGGCAAAGTAGCGAGACGCTGGCCGGCAGGATTGGTTACCTTGATCTTACACCGTTTCTTTTCTCTGAAGTCGAGACTTATTGTGATTTCAATACTTATTGGCTGAGAGGCGGATTTCCTGAAAGTTATCTTTCACCAAACGACGGAAGCTCAATGATATGGAGAAAAAATTTTATAAGAACTTTTCTTGAAAGAGATATAAGGGAACTGGGATTTAACATACCGCCTGTAAGACTGGGTCGGCTATGGAGTATGCTTGCTCATATTCACGGTCAGATACTAAACATGTCCCGGCTTTCAAACTCACTTGATGTCAGCGTAAATACGGTAAAAACTTACATTGATCTTCTCGAACAGACTTTTATGATAAGAGCTCTTAAACCTTATGAAGCTAATATCGGTAAACGCCTTGTAAAATCTCCCAAGATATACATAAGAGATACGGGAATTCTGCATGCTCTATTGAACATAAATGAGTTCAACGACCTTCTCGGGCACATTGTTTTCGGCGAATCGTGGGAAGGCCTTGTTATAGAAAACACTCTCGCGGAACTAACGGACTGGAACGGTTACTTTTATAGAACATCAACAGGTAACGAGATAGACCTCGTGCTCGAGTACGGAACGAAAAAGATCGCGGTCGAATGCAAAGCTTCAAAGGCACCGAATATCTCAAAAGGCTTCTTTACATCCATGAATGATCTGAAAATAACGGAAGGTTATGTAATCGCACCGGTTAAGGAAAGTTATCCGGTAAGCAAAGAAGTGTGGGTAATGCCACTATGGGAATTTATTAAGAAGATGAAATGATTCAACTCTATTATAATTACCTATCGTAGGAGTTAACGGAATGAGCTACATAAAGTTTATTGTGATAATTATAATTACAGCTTGCCTTCTGTCTTGCACACCGGAAAAGGAAGTTGTGCCGTCTAACGAACTGGAAGTATCAAAACTTGACGGTTCTCTGTCAGGATCACTTAATCATCTTTTTAAGATTGATTTAGACAGCTTAAGAAACATAGAAAATGAGGTGACTGACATATATGGAGAAAAATATAAACTGAGGTATCAAAAGAACAGAAGCGGCATGACAAATGATTACTATCTTTGGGGAAGCTTTTTGTCAAAGTCAGACCACAGTTACCTAACAAGAGGCAGGAGAGCAGTAAGGAGAGAAGATAAGAGTTTTTTTTGGGAATATTTTTTAGAATTTGTACCTGACAGTCAAAAATACGCTTTTTCTTCAATAAATCCTGACAATCTCGAATGTCACTTCTTATATCAGCGGCCTTTTAGAGCGGCATCCACTCTTCCATTTGTCGGCTGGTTAATGCACGACGAAGCGTCTAATACATATTTTTATGGAGAGGCTATAGGGCAATATGTTAAAATACCCGAAGAGGGATTCTGCGATACCTTACATATAAGCCGAATTTCATTTCTGTTAGACAAAAAAATAATAATTTTTGAAGAAAAAAGAAGTAAAATTCCTTTTACTGGAGAATATTCTTACTTAGTTTTTAGAACGAAGGAAGATATTATTTCAGAAATAGAGAAGTTAGAAGATTTTAATATAACAACTGATTTAAAAAAAATCGCCAATATATTTGACTGGCTTAATATAGTTCAGAAAATAGAACTAGATACGAAACAGTTTCGGGATAAAAACATCAAAGAACTTTATTACAATTACTCAGATTCCCGAAAAACTTCAGACGGTTTCAATAAAAGTTTTGGTTTTCGCTGGTTGGCTCACGATAAGAATAGCGATACTTACTACTATGGGGAGTGCTTTAATAGTGACGCGTCTGGTAAAAACAAAAGCAAATATATCTATAACCCGCTTGAATAGCACTTGCTGGTTCAGATTTTCCGCAGTTTACAGATTGTTTTGGATTGAATAGTAAGGAATAATGAAAAAACTCTTCGTACATACTTTCGGGTGCAAGGTCAATATCTACGAATCGGAAGTTATTAAAGATATTTTCCTCAAAGAAGGCTACGGGATCGCAAAAAAAGCTGCGGATGCCGATATTATAGTGATCAACACCTGCACTGTTACGGATAAGGCTGACAGCAAGTTCTTTCATCTTTTGAAAAAGATCAGGCAGGAAAATCCTTCGGCTCTGACAGTTTCAGTCGGATGCTATACTCAGCTTGAGGCGGATAACGGGGTGCTTAAAGAATATTCGGATATTATTCTCGGAGTGAACAATAAGTTCGATGTTCTCGAAGCTGTCAGGGAGTTCTCCGGCGGAAAGTTCGTGTCTGTGCCGGAAGGCCGGGAGCTTGAGTATGCTGACCATGAGCTTTTATCCTTTCAGGATCATACGAGGGCGTTTCTGAAGGTGCAGGACGGTTGCGACAATTTTTGTACATACTGCACGATAAAGTACGCCCGGGGCAATTCGAGGAGCCGAAAGCCTGATTCAGTGCTTTCTGATGTCAGGCGGCTCGCCGAAAAGGGATTTCGGGAAATTATTCTGACCGGCATTGATCTCGGCAGCTACGCTGACGGCGAAGGTTACGGTCTTGCGGTGCTTATTTCAGATATCCTGAAGGTCGAAGGGTTCAGGCTCCGCATAAGTTCGGTCGAGCCGTGGTGCTTCGATGACAAACTCATCGAGCTGTTTGTGAAGAATGAACGGATATGTCCGCATTTTCATATTCCGCTCCAGTCGGCATCAAAACGGATATTAAAGCTGATGAACAGGAAATATTCGATCGGGAATTTCAATGAGCTGATTTCAAAGCTCTCGGAGCGGGAAAATGCGATCATAGCGACCGATATTATTGTCGGGTTCCCGACCGAGACCGATGAGGAGTTCGAAGAATCGTTAAATTATCTGGTTGATTCCAAAATCAACTTCGCCCATGTTTTCCCCTATTCCGACAGGCCGCATGCACCTTCGCGCAAGCTGAAACCGAAAGTTTCTCAGAATAAGATCATTCAGAGAAGCAGGAAGTTAAGAGCGGTATCGGAATCCAGGCTGCATGCGTTCTTTGCCTCGCAGAAGGGGAAAGAAAAAGAGATTATTGTAGAAAAAGTAGTTGATAACAGGGACGGAACCTTCGTATATTCGGGCCTGAGTGAAAATTATATCCCGGTATCCTTCACTTCGGATGCGGTTTATATAAAAGGCGATCTTGTTGAAGTAAGGTAAGAAATGAAAAAAGTATTGAGTATTGTTATTGTGTTATGTGCGGTTATTGTTTTTGGAAGTACTGAAAAGCTCAGGTTCTTTATAGACTGCCGTTTTTGCGATATGAACTATATAAGGTCAGAGATCACTTTCGTTGATTATGTTATCGAAAGGCAATCGGCAGATGTTTTCCTCATGATAAAAACACAGACTACGGGCGGAGGCGGCGAAAAATACATTCTGGAGTTTACAGGCAGGAACAGTTTTGAAGGTATAGATGAGATACTTGAGTTCAACATCAGCGGTGACGAAACACGGGATCTGGTAAGGCAGAGAACCGTTAATCACATCAAAATGGGCCTTATCAGGTATGTTGCAAGAACACCTTTGTCCGAAAGTTTCAGCATAAGGTATATTGAGCAGGCGAAGGAAATACGGACAACAGACGAATGGAACAGCTGGGTATTCAGTATCGGTGGTAACGGATATTTCAACGGTAATGCCGGTTACGATTCAAGAAATGTTAACGGAATTCTTAATATAAGAAGGATAACTGAAGACTGGATATTCAGAACGACCTACTTTTATTCTCATAATTTTTCAGATAACAAAAGGTACGGTTACGCATCAACCTCAGAAAGTCAGCGATCTGATGTAACGGTCGTAAAAAGCCTGACGGATCACTGGTCCGCAGGTATGATCTCGGGATGGAACAACTCAGAGTTCTCCAACAGGAAAAACTATTTTTACATTTATCCGCGTATCGAATACAACATTTTTCCGTATTCCGAATCAACAAGCCGTCAGCTGAGAATAATGTATGGAATAGGAGCGAATTATACTGAATATTACCAGACTACTATATATGATAAGGACGAAGAGCTGAGATACAAGCAGTCTCTTGAGGCCGCGCTTTCCATAACTAAACAATGGGGCAATATATACTGTTCTGTAACCGGATCGAATTTTATTCATGATCTTAAAAAGAAGAGGTTTGACAGTTATGCTCAGATATCTTTGCGGATTGCAAAAGGATTATCGCTGAATCTAAGCGGAGGCTACTCAATGATACATGATCAGATCGGGCTTCCCAAGGGCAACTTCTCCGATGAAGATATCCTTCTTCATAAAAGAGAAATGGCCACCTCATACAGCTACTGGTCATCGGTCGGTTTCAGCTACACATTCGGCTCGATCTATAACAATGTCGTCAATCCGAGATTCGGGAATTAAGCCATCGGCTTTCAAAAATATTCCTTGAGAAAACCTGTAAAATACCGTATTTTCCGACCTGTAAAAAAACGGAGCTTTAATGCAGAATTACGAAACAGGAAAAAAATATCACGGATTTATACTCACAAGGTCGGAGTTCAGGGCGGATATGAATTCGGATCTTCTCATGTTCGAACACGAAAAAACAGGTGCGCGTGTCGTAGCCGTAAAGAATGATGACGACAACAAAACTTTCTGCGTAGCATTCAGGACTATACCTGAAGACTGCACGGGCGTTGCCCATATCCTCGAGCACAGTGTTCTTTCGGGATCTGAAAAATATCCGGTCAAGGATGTTTTCTCGGAGCTTTACAAGGGCGGCCTGTCCACATTCATGAACGCTTTCACCTTTCCCGACGCGACCTACTATCCTTTCTCAACGCGGAACCTGAAGGAATATTTCAACTTCATGAGCGTTTATCTCGACACGACATTCAGACCGCTTCTCAAGAAGAACACATTTCTTCAGGAAGGCTGGCATTATGAAGTCAGGGACGAGGATTCGCCCATGGAGTATCAGGGAATTGTATATAACGAGATGAAAGGCGCGATGTCGAACCCCATAAGCCAGCTCTCGCAGAATATTTCGAAAACGCTGCTTCCCTGTTCCACATATTCATTTAATTCAGGCGGAGATCCGGAAAAAATAACCGATCTTTCGTACGAATATTTCCTGAACTTCCACAAAAAATACTATCATCCGTCAAATTCTCTGACTTACATCTACGGCAACGCCGATCTTGATGAAGAACTCCGTTTCATTAACGATAATTATTTCAGCCTTTATGAAAGATCAACAGACCTTCCGTCAATAGCCTGCTCTGTGGGGATCGAACCTATGAGGTCTGAAGTATTCAGGTATTATGCGGGAGATAAAGAAGATCTCAAAAACAAGTCATATATTTCTGTTTCAACAAAGATTTGTAATCCCGGTGATGTAAAATTAAACATTTCCATGCATCTTATCTCGAATATTCTTTTTAACTCGGAAGCATCTCCGTTAAAGATCGCTGTCATAAGATCAGGTATCGCCGAGGATTTTTCGGGCTGGTACGACGACTATCAGTTCGAAACAGCGCTGACATCCTTCATATCGGGCACGGAAAAGGATAAAAAAGAAGAGTTTTTGAAAATTTATTTCGACACGCTAAAAGAACTCATCGAAAAAGGCATAGACAAAGAACTTATTCTTTCCGAACTGGATAATATGGAGTATAAACAGAAAGAAAAAGAAATATCCGCTCTCCGCGGGCTGATATACATGTACAAAGTTATGTATCTCGGGCTTTACGGAATAGAAATATCCGATAATCTGAATACAGCTCCGGTACTTTCTTCGATCAGAAAGGAAGTTGAAGAAGGGCCTTATGTTGAAAATATCATAAAAAAATATCTTTTTGACAAGAACAACACGGCCGTAGTGATAATGGAGCCGGATCCTAAAGATGCCGAAAAAAAATATAAGAGAGAGAAGGACAAGCTTGACGGTTTTAAAAATTCTCTGGGCAGGGATAAAATAAGAGAGATGGTAGATTCGAACAAAGATTTTAAAGAATCTCAAATGAACTGCAACACAGATGAGGACTTACAAAAAATACCGAAACTTGAGCTCGGGGATATAGGAAAAAGGCAGGAGGAAATACCGACATCTGTTCATACAGAAAAAGGAATAAGTGTATATCAAACAGAAATGTTTACCAACGATATAGTTTATTTAAGCCTCGGATTCGATCTTTCAAACATCCCTCTCAGGTTGTTGCCCTACATAGGAATTTTAACTGATATTTTAAAGGAGACAGGCACAAAGTCGATGTCATACGAGACGCTTGCAAAGCAGATTATGTCAGTTTTCGGCGGGTTCGATTTTGCGTTGTCTTTACAGGAAAAAGTGAGCGAAAGGAACTATTTTTTACCTGTTCTTTATATCGAAGCCAAAGTGCTGAAAAAAAATATTGACAGGGCGTCAAAAATACTTGCGGATATCATAGGTACGGCCGATCTCGATAATGAAAAGAGAATAAACGAGATCATAAAAAGCAGATTCATATATCGTGAAATGCACATGAATTCCGAAGGGTTCGACTACTCAATCACAAGGATCAGGGCATGTGTCAATGAAAGAGGAAGGTTTATCGAGCAGGTGAAAGGTCTTGCTTTTTACAATAAGTATAAAGAAATTCATGATGCGTCGAAACTCAGAAAACATATCGAGTCCCTTAAAGAGCTCAAAGACCTGATATTCTCAAAAAAGAATTTTCATCTCGGTGTAGTTTCGGATCGTTCAGGTATAGAGTCGGCAATTTCTGTGCTTCCTGTCATAAATGATTCTCTTTCTAACGAACACGCGGAAAGCTCCCGGATTGTTCTTCCACCCTGCTCATGCAACGAGGCTTTCATTACATCTTCCGATATAGTATTTGCCTCTCTCGGAGGTGATTTCTTTGGCGACGATATTTCTTATTCGGGTAAAATGGAAGTGCTAAAGAATTATCTTTCCCAGGATTATCTTTACGATGCTGTCAGGATCAAAGGAGGAGCTTACGGAGTGTGGATGTCTCTGAATTCAAGGTCGGGTTTTCTTTCAATGACCAGCTACAGAGACCCCAATGTAAGAAAAACCTATGATGCTTATTATTCTATACCTGGGCATTTGAGAAAATTCAGGATGAACGAAAGTGCTTTTACAAATATCAAGATCGGATCATATTCAGGATTTGACCCGCTTATGAGCCCTTATGCGAAGGGTAAAAAGTCAAGAGACGATCTTATGTCCGGAGTTACTGCCGAATATACCGAAAGGATAATATCTGAAATACTTGAGACAAACCAGCGCGATATTATTGGTTATGCGGATCATTTTGAAGAATACCTTAAGAGATCATTTATTTCGGTTATCGGAAATTCAGAGAAAATAACCAAAGACAGAGATATGTTCGATCTCATCACCGAGCTTAATTAAAAAGGAGGTCCGGATGATATTTAAAACTATCGTCATAGCTCTTACAGCCATATTGATCTATTCGTGTACGCCTGATATTGAAGATGATTTTGTCAGGCTTGAATTTTCTAACAGAACTGAATACCGGCTTCATGCTTCAGACTCGACCGACGCAGCCTTCGTCAAAGTTAAATACCACGCCTATCCCACCAGGAACGGGATTTTTCTGGGTGATACTACATACACTGAAAATGTACTGTTCGCAAAGCGTCAGGGAGAGTTGTGGAAGCATATAGCAACTCTTGATCCGGACTCGGGTTTGTTTACGGCAAAAAGAGAAGGTGATGTAATGTTTTTCGTAGCCGAAGGTACGCTCGACAGTCTGTTCTTTACAGTTGATATTGAAACATCAGTTATTGACACACTTGAGAGTTTTGATTATTTTTCGGGACTTGAATTCGTTTTCTGCGACAGTGCGGCGACAGCGGCCATAGACGGACTCAGTATGTTCAAAACCTACCGGCGATGGCAGGATGAGATCATAAATCTATACCGATAAATGTTCAAGAAGAGCGGCCGCGAGCACAAGGTCGCCCGGGGCGGTTATTTTAATATTGAATGAACTCCCGGCGACAACTTTTATCAAGGGTTTTCTGCCCAGTATCTCTTTTCCGTATTTTTCAGCCAGCGCGGAGTCATCGGTAGCGGTTGTTTTATTCCTTTTTGCAGCTTCATGACACTTCAGGATGAACCCGTATTTAAAAGTTTGCGGTGTCTGTACGGATACAAGTTGATCTCTGTCGAGAGTGGATTGTATTTTTCCTTCTGAGACCGACTTAATTGTATTGACCGGTCGAATACCGGTAACAGAACAGTCACAGGAAGTAAGAGAATTTACACATTCCGTGATAATCTCATGGGATATAAACGGTCTTACACCGTCATGAATAAGAATAATATCGTCAGTTTCCGCTTTTATATTTTTAAGAGCTTCAAAAACAGAATCCTGTCTGGTATTTCCGCCCGGAAAAATGTCCTCCACCCTGGAAAAATTATATTTTTGAACTATATTGCTGCGGACATAGTCAATGTCTTCCTGCGGTGCGGTCAAAAATATTCCGTCTATTCCGGCCGTGACCTGAAATTTATTAATGGTATGAGCAAGAACAGGTTTGTTGCCGATATCAATGTACTGTTTTCTTTTGTCCGTATTCATTCTTGTGCCGGAACCGCCGGCCGTTATAATGGCAAATACTTTCATTCAAACTTCTTCCAATTGTTTTAGATTAACACAGTAATTTATGAATTAGTTTGCCCAATGTCAATATTTGCATTTTTCAGGCTTAAAATTTTTTCTTGCTTTTAAAATTTAAAAACTTATATTTCGCTTGCTTGAAATTGCGCATGAAGCTACGATTAAATAGAATAATAAACGGAATATATAAACTAAACGGAGAACGGAATGGCAAAAAGAAAAGTGATAATCATCGGCGCAGCCGGAAGAGATTTCCACAACTTCAACACCTTCTACAGGGATAACAAGGATTACGAGGTCGTAGCTTTCACTGCGGCTCAGATCCCGGATATTGACGGAAGGAAATACCCGAAAGAACTTGCGGGAAAACTTTACCCGAAAGGAATTCCGATCGAATCTGAAGAAAAACTTGTCGAACTGATCAAAAAATACGATGTTGACGAGTGCATTTTCTCTTACAGTGATGTAACTTATCAGTATGTAATGTCCATAAGTGCTATTGTTAATGCTGCAGGTGCTGACTTTAAACTTATCGGACCGAAATATACTGCACTTAAGAGCAAAAAACCGGTGATCTCGGTTTGCGCGACAAGAACAGGATGCGGAAAGAGCCAGACTTCTAGAAAAGTCATCGAACTTCTTATGGAAAAAGGACTTAAAGTCGTTGCGGCAAGGCACCCGATGCCTTATGGTGATCTTGTAGCTCAGACAGTTCAGAGATTCGCAAAAGTAGAAGACCTTGAGAAGCATAAATGTACTATTGAGGAAATGGAAGAGTACGAACCTCATGTTGTACGCGGTAATGTGATTTACGCCGGTGTCGATTATGAGGCAATCCTTAAAGCGGCTGAGAAAGATCCTGACGGATGCGATGTTATAATATGGGACGGCGGAAATAACGATTTTGAATTTTTTGATGCTGACCTAAGCATAACAGTAGCTGATCCTCACCGGGTTGGTGCAGAGCTTACTTACTATCCCGGCGAAGTTTCACTTAGAAAAGCTGATGTAGTAGTTATCAACAAAATGGACACTTCAGGACCGGAACAGATCCAGCAGCTAAGGGAAAATATCGCAAAAGTAAATCCAAACGCAATAGTAGTTGATGCAGCATCTCCTGTAACTATAGAAAATCCTTCGATCATAAAAGGCAAAAGAGTTCTTGTAGTCGAGGACGGACCTACTCTTACTCACGGTGAAATGAAGATCGGCGCCGGAACAGTAGCGGCATTGAAATGCGGAGCCAAAGAACTTGTTGATCCCAGACCGTACGCAGTCGGAAAACTTGCTGAAACTTTTAAGATATATCCTAACATTGGTGCCCTTCTTCCTGCTATGGGTTACGGAAAGCAGCAGATCAAAGATCTTGAGAAGACCATTAATGCCGTTGACTGCGATGCTGTTGTGATCGGAACACCTATTGACCTGAACAGGATCGTAAAGATCAAGAAGCCCAATACCAGAATAGGTTATGATCTTCAGGAGATCGGAATGCCGAATCTTACAGAAGTAATTGACAGCTTTGTTAAAAAACATAAACTGAAAGCAAAAAAAGCCGCACCTAAGAAAAAAGGCAAAAAGTAATCATTAATTATCACAAATTAACAAGGGGGGCGCGAATATTACGCCCCCTTTTTTATTGCAGAAAATAAAAAAAATAATTTGCGGGAAAAGATTAAAGCACGCCGTTCTGCTAAAACGGCGGGATTTAAAGGTGTGTTAATTTACTTGACTTTAATAATAATAAGACTTATTTTTTGATGCGTATTTTTTACTAAAACATCGGAGAAGAAGATGGCAGACATTGTACAGTTATTGGAAATATGTATTCAGGAAGGAGGATCTGACCTTCATGTGTGCGCCGGAAGTCCTCCGGTAATCAGGATAGACGGTGACCTCATCAGGCTTAATCACCCCGTTCTGATGCCGAAAGAGACCAAGGAAATTGCTTACAGCGTTCTGAATGAATATCAGAAGAATGAATTCGAAAAAAAACTTCAGTGTGACCTTTCTACAGGTATAAAGGGGCTTGGAAGATTCAGGGTAAATGTCTACAGCCAGAGAGAAGCCATATCTATAGCCTTCAGGGCTATCCCGAACGAGATAAGATCTTTCGATGAAGCCGGTATTCCTCCCGTGGTTTCAACTCTTTGCGAAAAACCGAACGGAATAATACTGGTTACGGGTCCGACCGGATCAGGAAAATCCACCACACTTGCCACCATGCTGGATAAGATAAACACTGAAAAGCCCGTGCACATACTTTCCATAGAAGATCCGATTGAGTTTTTGCACAGATCCAAAAGGGCGGTTATCAATCAGAGAGAACTCGGTACGGATTTCAGAAGTTTTAATGATGCCTTAAGGGCAGCCCTGAGGCAGGATCCCGATGTTATTCTTGTTGGTGAGATGAGAGACAGGGAGACTGTAGAGTTAGCTCTTAAAGCAGCAGAAACAGGCCATCTTGTTCTAACAACACTCCATACGAACTCGTGTGCCCAGACAATCGGAAGGATAATCGATTCTTTTCCGGAAAACGCTCAGGATCAGGTCAGGACACAGCTCGGAATGATGCTGGAAGGTGTGGTTACCCAGAAACTTCTTCAAAAAGTCGGTGGTGGAAGAGTTCTCGGATGTGAGATTATGGTCGGAACTCCCGCGATAAAGTCCCTGATAAGAGAGAACAAGGTGCATCAGCTTGACAGTATGATACAGGTCAGTCAGAAATACGGAATGATGACTTTCAACCAGCATCTTACAAGGCTGGTAAAAGAAGGACTTATCTCAAAAGAAACTGCTATACATGCATGTAATACAGAGATCAGTGTGCTTATGGATTTAATGGCCAGAGAAGGTATAAGATAGTGAATTTGAAAACTCAACAGGAAGGTTTATATGGCAGATGACATTTTTAATTCGAACATAATCATCATTGATGATGACGATGATCTGAGAGAAACATATTTTGAGCTTCTAAAAGAGAAGGGGTTTAAAAATACTTTTCAGGCAGAAAACGGAGTTAAGGCTTTAAAAATGGCCAAAACCCAGAAATTCGATTTGGTGATCTCCGATTTTAATATGCCGGAAATGGATGGAATTGAAACTATCAGAAAAATAAAAGAGCTTCAGCCTGATGTAATGTCTATGATACTGACCGGTTTCGGAAATATGGATGTTGCTATAAAAGCGTTCTCTGAAAGCCATATAAATGATTTTCTCTCTAAACCCGTGGAAAACGATGAACTTCTCGATAAGATCAAGAACCATTTATCGAAAGTTGGCGAGCAGAAAACCGATAATGTAATGTCAGATATGGTCAGAAAGGAGTTCGGAAGCTCAAGGAACTATTTCGGACAGTTTCTTATAGATAACGGATATATCAGCGAGGAGGATCTTCTCGAAGCGCTTCAGAAACAAAAAGAAACAGGAAAAATGCTTGGAGACACTCTGGTCGAAATGGGCCTGATGACAGAGAATGAGCTTGTGAGTGCACTATCCGAGCAGAAAGGTTACGATATAGCTGATGACAAGGAATTCTCGCAAATACCGGAAGAAGCTCTGATGAAAGTTCCTGCCGATTTTGCCAAACAGCATCAGCTCATACCTATATCTATATCAGATCAGGGGCTGAAGGTAGCTATGGTAAATCCTGACGACCTTGCTGTTACAGACAATCTGAAAATGATCGCTCAAATGACGATCATTCCGGTTTATTCGACCCGTGAAAAGATAGAGAAAGCGCAGGATGATTCCTACAAAAAACTTGAATCGTCCGCTCAGGCTTCTTCTGCACTTAACGAGATATTCGGTGATGATGATTTTAAGATTGAGGAAGTTGATGTAAAAGACATAAAAGAGGAAGACGATCCTGATTCAGCTCCGATAATAAACCTTGTAAACAGCATATTGGCAAAAGCCGACATTGACGGAACTTCGGATATCCATATTGAGCCCCAGGAAAAATATGTTCAGATCAGGTTCAGAAAGGACGGAGACCTTTATATTCCCAACGGTTATGAGAAACTTCCCAAAAAACTTCAGTCATCTCTGAGTGCCAGAATAAAAGTTCTGACAAAAACGATGAAACTGGATGTCAAGCTCAGGCCTCAGGATGGCAAGATCCGTCTCAAGTTAAGGGGGCGCGAGATCGACTTCAGGGTCGGTACTCTCCCGACGATACACGGTGAGAAGATCGTTCTTCGTCTGCTTAAAACCGAAGCTTTGTTTCCGATCGAAGCAATATTCAGCCAGAACGAAACCTATATTGACACATTCAAAAGGAATATAAAAAGAAAAGACGGAATGGTTCTTGTTACCGGGCCTACAGGATCGGGAAAAACGAATACACTGGCATCCGCTCTCAATTACATAAAGGATGTCAGGACAAATATTATATCGGTAGAGGATCCGGTCGAGATCCAGAACGAGGGTATCAATCAGGTTCAGATCAATATCCAGCAGGACCTTACATTTCAGACCGCTCTAAGACAGATACTCCGTCAGGACCCTGATATAGTACTTATCGGAGAGATGAGGGATTACGAAACAGCTCATATCGGTTGTGAGGCGGCTCTTACCGGACACCTTGTATTCAGTACGCTTCACACGAATGATGCCCCTTCTACTGTAACCCGTTTTATTGAGATGGGTATTAAAGATTATCTCGTTGGAACTGTTGTTCATCTTGTACTTGCTCAAAGGCTTGGAAGAACTATATGTAAAATGTGTAAAAAAGAACACGATTACGACAAAAAACAGCTTATAGGTCTGGGTCTTACAGAAGAACAGATCGAACAGAACAAGTTCTATAAAGGCGAGGGTTGCCCCAACTGCAAAGGCGGGGGAAGATCCGGCAGGGTTGCTATAGTGGAGATGATGGAGCTGACTGACAAGATCCGTTCGGCCGTCATGCGCGGAGCAACAGCTTTGGAAATAGGTCAGGTCGCAAAAGAGGAAGGAACATACTGGAAGCTTAAAGACGATGCTATACGGCATTTTATAGCAGGCAGGATCGATCTTGAAGAGGCTTA
>SLFX01000020.1 GCA_007124045.1 Candidatus Delongbacteria bacterium
CCGATCCGCGAACTGTTGGAGCGATCTCTTGATATAATCAGTTTTCAGGCAAAAGTTAAAGATATTGAGCTGTTTCTGTCCGTTCCGGAAGATATTCCCTCATTTATATACACTGACCCGACCAGGATAAGGCAGATACTTGTAAATCTTCTCACAAACGCCGTGAAATTCACAGACAAAGGAAGCATCGAATTAAAAATCACATTCAGTAAAATTTCAGAAAACAAAGGTAAATTCACTTTTGCAGTTTCTGACACAGGTATCGGTATTAGTGAAGAACAGCAGAAAAAGCTTTTCAAACCTTTTTCTCAGGCCGATACATCAATATCAAGAAAATTCGGCGGAACGGGACTTGGTCTTACAATATCCAAACTCCTTATAGAAAAAATGGGAGGATCTATAGGATTTAAAAGTGAAGAGGGAAAAGGTTCTGAATTCTTCTTTACAATTGAGACCGATTATTCAGAAAGAGATCATTCCGATAATATCGAAAAAATTGATGAAAATAAAATTATAAGCTCGAACGGTATAAAAATTCTCATTGTCGAAGATATTGCCGTAAATATTGTGCTTTTAAAGTCAATGATCTCTCAGTTTCTTCCCGAAGCTGTGTTTCATGAAGCCGTATCGGGACATGAGGCTTTGAAGATTCTGGAAACTGTATCATTCGATCTTATCCTGATGGACATTCAGATGCCTGAAATGGATGGAATCGAAGCCACAAAGATACTCAGACAGAAAGAAAAATCCGAGAATAAAAAACATACTCCCGTTATCGCAATTACTGCCGGCGCTGTCAAAGAGCAAAAAGAGAACGCCCTCGATGCAGGAATGGATGATTTTGTGACTAAACCGGTCACGGCAAAAAAACTTGCATCAGTTTTGAAGAAATATGTACTTTAAACGGGCTAGTGTGGGAATCGAACCCACCCGGGACGCTATCAACGCCCTGCAAAACGGATTTGAAGTCCGCGGGAGCCACCAGGTCTCCATCCAAGCCCAAGTAGATTGTAATATATGGTATTTGAATTGTAAATCAAAGTTGAAATTTATTGCTTATGTTATTTTTTTTAACTACTTTTTTAAAAAAACCTGGACAGAGATATGAAGTTACTGCTGTTTGTTTTTATATATTCCGCGATATGTTATTCCCGGATAGTACTCACCGAGATCATGTTCAATTCCCCCGGAAGTGATCACCATGACGAATATGTGGAAATCTATAATGATTCCGACGAACCTGTTGATTTGACGGGGTGGCAGGTTGGAGATCAGGACAGAGTTGACACGATGATCATATATGAAGGTTTCGACCATATGATCCTGCAGCCCAAAAGGTACTGTATAATAATGGACCCCTCTTATATTACAAGCAGCACCACATACGAGGGAGTCATACCTGATTCTGTACTGAGAGTTACGATAAATTCCGGATCGTTCGGAAGTTATGGTTTCAGCAACACTGTTCCTGAAACTGTAAGACTTTATAACTCTGAAGGAATTCTTGTGGATTCTTACACATACACTATCGACCAGCCGAAAGGATATTCCGATGAAAGAGTGTTCTTTGACAAAGACATCTGGGAAAACTCTCTGATCTTCGGCGGAACACCCGGATTTAAGAATTCCGTCGTTCCTCCGGATTTCGATATTATGCTTATAGACGCATCCTCTCCTGATATCATTAATAATGAAGGTCAAAATGAGTTCACACTTACAGTAACTAACCGTGGATTAAATACAATTGAAAGATTTATCGTCAATTCCTATATAAACGGTGAATTCGTTAGAGATGACGAGTATTTGTTCAGCATAGAATATGGCGACAGTGCAGATGTGAAAGTACAACTTGAGTTCGAAGCAGAAGGCAGTGTCAGTGTGATGTTCACGGCTGAAGCTGAATATGACGATGTCCCGGACAACAATTCTGTCTCTGTAACTGTTTTTGTTCCTTACAGATTAAGTCCGCTGGTTATAAACGAGTTCATGAAAAGGCCTGACACGGGTCAGTGCGAATTCGTTGAAATATATAACATATCGGACAGCCCAGTCAATCTTGGTGATTTTGGAATTTCTGACGAAGTTAAGACAAGGGTTGTATTCTTTCCTGATTCAATAATTCAGCCTGATACCTATGTAGTTATGGCAAAAAATGCAAATATTTATAATTTCGACGGACTCATTCACGAAAATGTTTATGTGGCTTCAGGACTTGCGATACTTAATGTTGGCACTGATGCCGTATTCCTCCTGTACAAAGATATGGCGGTTGCGGACAGTATTTCATATTTCGGATTTGACAATGATCTTGGTAAGTCAATCGAAAAGATAAGTCCTGAACTGAACTCGGCTGTTCTTTCAAACTGGACACTCAGCAAAGAAACTGGTGGAACACCAACACTAAAAAACTCTTCCGTCCCACTGGACAATGACCTGAGCCTTGTGTCGGTTTCTGCTCCCGAAAGAATAATTGCCGAAGACTTCAATTCTTTTCAGCTGACTGTTTTTAATTCAGGTTATGAGACTGTTGAAGGTTTTACCGTCCACGCATTTGTAAACGAATTTTCCGAAAACTCGTACCATTATGATCGTGTTATTAATTACAGAGACTCGGTTCAGTTCACTCATCAGGTATTTCTGGATAAGCCCGGAACTGTTGAAGTCCGGTTCGAAGTTGAAATCGCTGCTGACTCGGACTTAAGCAATAATACCGGATCTGTACAGGTATTCGTTCCTTTTATCAGACCGTCTCTGGTACTTAATGAATTTATGAAAAGACCTTCGTCAACACAGTGCGAATATGTAGAGATCTATAACATTTCTGATGAAACACTTGAGCTTTCAGATTTCGGAATTTCGGATGAGGTTAAGTCAAGAGTTGTTTTCTTTCCGAGAGCTGAAATATTGCCCGGGGGTTATGCGGTAATGGCAAAGAATGAAAATATTTTCAATTTCGCTGATGTTGATGCATCAAAAATATTCATTGCTTCCGGGCTTGCCACTCTGAATGCAGGAAGAGATGATATCTATCTGCTTACCAGAGACGGATCCGCAGTTGACAGCATTGCGTATTCAGATCTGGACGATGACTCCGGAAGAAGCATTGAAAAGATCAATCCGGAATTTCCTTCATATAACCTAAATAACTGGGCATACTGCACAGGATCGGGAACACCTACAAAAACCAACTCTGTCTTTCAAAAACCCGGTTCTTTCGGAAACGAAGCCCGTTTTGGTATATCACCGCGGACCGCTACTCCGAACGGAGACGGATATAACGACAATCTGATCATTAGCTACGAGTTCGATTCAGCTTATGTATTCATAACTGTAAAGATATATAACATCAAAGGACAGCTTATCGCCAGACCGCTTAACGGACACTACTCTTCCTCTCAGGGATATTTTGTATGGAACTGCAGGGACAACAACGGCATTACAGTAAATACGGGAGCATACATTTGCTTTCTTACAGCAAAAGATGACAAAGGCCGTATTTACGAGTTCAAAGAGCCCTTTTATATAGCAAAATGAACTTTCAGTTTCACTCCTTCACAAAAACCATTCCCTGAGGACCGTTGCCGGTTGTCAGAACTGTTTTCAAGGTGTCACTTTCAAGAACGACAAGCTCGTTTTTGTCAAAAAGCGATGCGTAAACTCTATCGTACCCGTCTATGCAGATTCCGAGTATTCCGCTCTCTGAAGAAGAATATATCATGTCGTCAGGACCGTTTAGCACCTGATTGGATATCGAATTATATTTCATGATACCGCCGTAACCTGTCCAGTCGGCATTTAAACCTGATACAGCTACATAGACCATGCCTTCGCTGTTTATGGCAAAAGCACCGGGCTGCGAACCGAGCTCTATTGTAGAATAAGTATCAAAATCATCATCCGGAAGATCGAAAATGCGTACGAACCCTCCAATATCATCATTATTCCCCTTGCTTAGAACATGAAGCTCTTTTTCTTCGTTGATCAGCATATCGGCAATGTTAATTCCGGCTTCGAAAAATGTGACTATAGTATCGGCTAAAGCGTCAATTACAGCAATGTGTTCACTTTTGTATGTGGTCAGCCATGTATCAGGATCATACGAATAATTTTTGACCCCTGTAAAGATCAGATTTCCGCTGGAAAGGATCGCGTCGGTCCCGTTCTCCATAGGAATACCGTCAAGCGTAATTGTGTATAGAGTGTCTTTATCAAGATCATAAACATCAATTCCTGTTCCGAACATATTTGTTGCATAAAGCTTCCTGTTCGAGATCAACGACTTCATCGGATTGGAAAAATCACTCAGCTCTATTGAACCGACACTCTGCTGGGTACCTGTTTCGATTATCTGCACATTGTTGTTTCCCGAGTTCGTGACATAAAGTCTTCCGTCGTGTTCAAAAATATGGTTCGGCCATTTCCCCAGGCTTAAAACATCGTTTGCAATTACGCATTCACTATCTATAACTGAAAGCGTCCCTACAGCGCCCAGCCCGTTTATCAGAAAGATATTCCCGTCTTTGCTAAGCGGTTTTGTCGTGCCTTTGTAGCCTGTGTCGCATCCGGCCAGAAGTATGAGTGTTGCGATGATAATTATGATCTTTTTCATTTTTGTTTCTCCTGTTTTTAGAATTTAATTTTTATTCCTGTTTCGATCTTTCTTCCGGGCATTGGATAGCCGTATATAACCTGATACTGCCCGTCCGTCAGATTATCACCGCCTATGCTGAGTATGATCTCCGCTCCTCTATATTTGAAAGTCTGCGAAAGATTAGCTCCCAACAGAATGTACGGATCTATATCTATTGAATTTGACTCGTTAAGATACATCCTCCCGTTATATCTTATCCTGATATCCGCATAACTGTCCATATATTTCGCAGACAGACTTACTAACAGTGTTTCGACAGGTTTATAAATTATGAATTTATCATTCGTGACCGGATTATCAGTGTATTGGCGTGCATCCATAAGATGATAGTCGGTTTTAAGCGATATAATATCTTTGAGATCAGCCCCAAAAGATATCTCATGCCCCCTGATGATCCCTTTTTTGAAATTCTCCGGCGTATATTTTCCGTTGTTGCGCTTTATCCAGACTATAAGGTCTTCAAGTTCTTTATTATAGCAGGTGTAGGATGAGCTGAACCTGAAATGATCCGTTTTAATAACAAATGCTAGTGATCCCTCATGCTGAACTGAATATTCAGGTCTGAGTTCCGGATTGCCCGAACTGAACAAATTTTCCGCCCAGAAGAGATCGGAAAATGACGGCAGATTATAGCTCTGATCGTAGCTGTACGAGCCTAAAATGCTCAGACGACCTGTATTAAATGCGGGAGAAATCGAAGAAGAGAGAAGTGATCTGTTAAAACTGCTGCCTGAGATCATATCTTTCCTCATACCGCCTGATGTGTTTAAGAGAAACACTTCACTTAAATCAATTTTGTATTCGGATCTTGCGAAGAAGGATAAAATATCTCTGGATTTTTTTTTGTCTGAGATAAATTCAGAAACAGCGGATTCGGTAAATAATTCGGATCCTGCTCTTATCACCATATTTTCGAAAGAGTATCTTGATTGAAATTTGAGTGTATAGTTATTGAATCTGTTTTGAGAGTCAACATGATAGAGAGGGCTGATTTCTTCAATATTAGTTTTGTCATTTCTTTTGCTGAATGATGTATCAATCCTGTACTGCATTTTACCGGCGTTATATACTCCATATCCGCTCATTATCAGATCATTTTTTAATGAATACGCTTTATAATAAGGTTCATCGTACCATCCCGGCAGCCCGTAACTGTGAACTGACCGGCTCAGTCCCGCACTGCCTTCAAAGCTCTCCGATCGGTAGTTGTACGATGCGTAAATATTATCGGAATAAGAGTATGAATTAGTCTGCATTCTCGGCGTGTTCGGATTATTTATATACCTGTATTCGTCGGCTTTTGCGGCATTGATATACGACCATTCGTTTTCATTCCTTCTGCCTGAAAATGACAAGAATATGCCGTGGCGATTTCCAAAATTACGCCTGATGCCGACTCCGTAGTCATGATTATTGATCCTGTCTGTACTAAATTTATCCGTGTCGCTCAAATATACATAACTCCTATAATATGCATATATCTCATCCGGGGATGAATTTTTTTTTGTAATTATACTTATTATCCCGCCGACAGATCTTGAGGACAGAGTATTGTCTCCGGACTTGTACACCTCGATCTTTTCAATTATCCCTGAAGGTATTGATCCAAGATCGAACGATCCGTCCATTGGAGAATTTAAAAGAACCCCGTCAAGATAAACCGATGTATGCTTCGAATCCATACCCCTGACTGAGACTCTTGAACGACCGCCATTAACATTTTCAACATTAACTCCGGGAACTTTCATGAGTGCTTCCTGGGCAGTTTTTGACCCCGAAATCGAAATATCTCTTGCTGCAAGTGCGATATGAGGCGCATTCTCCGAAATAACCAGTGCGTAAACAGGATCCAGTTCAATTTCTCTTTGCGAAATGACTATATCAAGGCCTATACGGTCTGCCGTTTCCGGTCTGATATCTAAATAGGCTTTGTAGCAGCAGAGGTGAGATATCTCCAGCCTGTATTCGCCGTCGGGATGCATTTTAAGTTCGAACCGACCTCTTGTGTCAGTTATTGTACCGTAAGCTGTGCCGCTTACAATAATGTTTACATCGGAAACAGGTATTCCGTTCTCATCCCTGACCGTGCCCTTTATTATACTTCCCGCATAAGCATTTATAGCACTAGCAAACAATAGTGTTAATACTGTCAAATGAAAAATCCTGCCGAAGGGGGCAGGAATGTATTTTGAAAGAAAATTTATCAACTACATCTCCCCTCGAAGAGCCCGCGTTATTGCGGCGGCATTTCCGGTAAAGATCCGACTGTAACGGTTGCGGGGCAGTTTCTGAGTTGCACAGAATTCCATGACCGGAGGCCAATATTTTACAGAGGACAATTTAAGCAACATTTTATTTTTGCGCAACACAGTTTTTCAAAAAAAAAAATCAATATTTTTTCTTGATTTGTTAAATAAAGATTAGGATATTTTGCTGTGTTTATAAAAAAAATGACGGGGCAGGAGTTTGGGGGAGAATATAAGGATCATTCAGCTGAATGATATGCATATAAGTTCCGGCGATATTTTCAGGAACGGGGCGAATATCAGAAATAATTTTCTTAAAGCTTTAGACAGGATCAGAAAAATTCCGCACGATTTTATAGTTCTTAACGGCGATCTGGCGCATGACATTGATGACAATGATTATCAGTGGTTAAAAGAACAAATGACCGGACTTAAATATCATATTACTTCAGGCAATCATGACCTGAGTCCGTTACTCGCTAAATCTTTCGGTCTTGAAAAACATCTTATAAGCGATAAACTGTTTTACAAAAAACGCTATAAAGGAAAAAATTTCGTTTTTGCTGATACTTCAGAAGAGTATCTTGATACTGATATACTTAAAAGATTTATAGACAGGCATTCCGGTAAAGCGGATACTTTTGTTTTTATGCATCACCCGCCCTCGCTTTGCAATTCAAAACACATGGACACATTTTACCCTCTCGGAAACCATGCCGAGGCTGAGGATTATTTTAGTAAATGTGAGCAGGTTGAACATGTTTTCTGTGCACATTACCATACTAATCTGAATTTGAAAAAAGAAAATTTCTCATTGCATATATGCCCATCAACATGGTACCAGATTGGCAGGAAACAGAAAAAATTCAACATAAGACACTCTTTTCCCGGATACGGGATAATCGATATAGGAGACTCCGTCAGGGTCAAACATTACTATATAAAATAAAAAGAACCGTTTTTTAGTCCCTTTTTTTGTCTTTCAGCGCTTTAAGTCGTTTTCTTAGAAGATCCTGTTTAAGTTTCGGGAGTTTCGATACGAAAAGTACTCCGTCAAGATGGTCATTCTCGTGCTGTATCACCCTGGCAAGAAGCCCGTCAAAAAACCCTGTTTTTCTATCGCCGGTTATATCTGTATATTCCACTTCGACCGCTTCCGGCCTCGAAACCACCTCGAATATTCCCGGTACGGAAAGGCAACCCTCTTCCATTTTGCACGATCCTTCGGATCTCAGTATTACCGGATTGATAAATACTTCTCTCAATCCTTCTGTTACGGAGCCGTCTTCATCCGTGCTTTCCGGTACACTGACTACGAAGAGCCTCTTCAGCACCCCAACCTGAGGTGCGGCAAGACCTATACCGTTTGATTCAGGGCATTTTTTAAACATCGCATGTATCAGTTCTTTAAGCTCTTCGGTTATCTCTTCAACCTCATCAGCCTTTACATTAAGAACCTCATCACCGTATATTCTGATCTCAACAGACATTACTGTTTCACAGTCTCCTGAACTTTAGACTCCGAAAACCTTTCAGAAACACTGGACTTTAATATTTCAAGGTCTGAATTGGAAGATACTTTCAGCAGAAAAGTCCTTTCTCTTACTTCCATGATAACACCGAAAATACCGCCTATTGTAACAACTTTATCACCTTTTTTCAGCTCAGTAAGCATCATTTTATGTTCTTTTGCCTTTTTGCTCTGCGGTCTGATCATTAAAAAATATATGATGAAAATGATCATTATAAAAGGCAGCATTCCAGCAAAACCTCCTCCACCGCCTTCCGGCGATCCTGTCATTGCAATAATA
>SLFX01000118.1 GCA_007124045.1 Candidatus Delongbacteria bacterium
AATGCGAAAAGACTTCCTGTACCAATGATGAATATTATTAACGGAGGTTCTCATGCCGACAATAATGTGGACCTTCAGGAATTCATGATAATGCCTTATGGCGCATCCTCCTTTCGGGAGTCTCTAAGAATGGGTACAGAGATTTTTCATTCTCTTAAAGCTCTTCTTAAGAAAAAAGGTCTCAATACATCTGTCGGGGATGAAGGCGGCTTTGCACCCGACCTGAAATCCAATGAAGATGCTCTTGAGTATATAATGAAGGCAATAGAAGGGGCAGGTTACAAACCGGGTGAGGAAGTTCTTATCGCTCTTGATCCGGCCTCAAGCGAGTTTTATGATACCAAGTCAAAAAAATATGACCTGAAATCCGAAAAGAAAAAACTTACATCTCTTCAGATGGCGGATTATTATGTCAAGCTTTCAAAAAAATATCCTATATTCTCAATTGAGGACGGCATGGCGGAAGACGATTGGGATGGCTGGAAAATAATAACAGAAAAACTCGGCAAGGATATACAGATAGTGGGTGACGACCTCTTTGTCACAAACATAAACAGACTCAGAATGGGTCTTGAAAAAAATATCGCCAACTCTATATTGATAAAGCTCAATCAGATCGGAACCGTAAGTGAAACTCTTGAGTGTATCGAAACAGCTTTCAAAGCAGGTTACACAGCGGTGATTTCGCACAGGTCAGGCGAAACGGAGGACAGTTTTATAGCGGATCTTGCGGTGGCCGTAAACTCAGGTCAGATCAAGACAGGGTCGCTCTGCCGGACGGACAGGATAGCTAAATACAATCAGTTATTGAGAATAGAAGAAGAACTTGGCACATCGTCTGTTTTCGGGCTTGATATGAGGAACAGAAATATTTCAAAGATTAAAGGTTAAAATGTTATTGATACAATTATTACAGAAAACGATCCGTTTCTTTTTTCCGGCAACAGTATTACTTGCTTTAACATCATGCAATATTCTCACACACCATATGACAGTTGACGGCAATATGACAGTTGACGGCAGCTCTCACCGCAATGAGGTTCCTGTTTCAGGAGAAGTTAGTGATGCGAACAGCGGCAGAAACCTTCTGTCATCTGCGGACCTTCTGATAACAGAGGAGTTTGGGGATCCGAGGGTGGTTGAGATATATAAAGATGAGATACTGAATAACAGCGAGAGAAAATTTCTGGAAATGCTCTCATATTACCGTAACGGAGAACTTCTTGCGGCTAAAATACTGTTTGATAATCTTTTGGAAACGCTTGAATATCTCTACGGAGATAAAAAAGTTTCCGACAGAATCATGCTACAGAACTTCTGGAACGAATTCAGCAACCAGAGCGTAAGATCATCAGTTGATATTTTTAGTATTTACAATTCTCTTTTCTCGGATGAAAATCTTTTTCAGGCACCGTTGTCCTCAAGAGAGCTTGTTGTAGAGCAGGGCACTTCAGCCCCGATAGAAGTGAGGCAAAATAACGAACCTTATATTTATGTCAGTACAAAACTCAACGAACTTCTTTCCCGACATGGTAAAAAAGCGGCAGAGGATTTTATAAGAACGGTATATGAGAATTATATCGGGCATCTTGACGACAGAATAGGAGTCAGGGAGTTATATATAAGATCTCAAAGGTATTCAAATTTTATTAGCTCAAAATTACGGGAGAACGATCTTCCCGAAATATACAGGTTCGTGCCGGCGGTAATGACATCTTTTTACGAGGGTCCCAGAAATGGAAGTATATGGAGACTTGAGAACATAAGAGAATACCGTAACATAAGGAATAATACGGGTGCTTCTACGGCAGAGGTTATATCAAGGATAAAGTCCCTCAGGTCCGGACGGAACGATCTGGAGGTTATATCCTCGATCTTTAATCACGGAAAGTACGGTATCAGTCCGACAGAGATCGTCAGGGATGTGTTTACAGATGATATGGCAAATTTTTATGCCCTTGTGGTCATACTGAGCAATCCGGACGATCATGATCTTATATCCGCCCCGGGAATAATTGACGAAGAAGAGCAGTCTTACTTTGCATCGTATGAAAAATATCTGAAGGACCCCAAGCAGTTCGCTGTTTCCACACCCGCGGCGAGACAGACTGCTCAAACCCGACAGCCAACAAGGAATCAAACGAGCTTTATCAGAATTAACTACAGGGTAAAGAGAGGTGATAATCTCCAGAAAATTGCAGATCTTTTCGGAGTGACCGTTGCCCAGTTAAGGCAGTGGAATCCGAGAGATACATCCGGCAGACACATACATCCCGGAATGACCCTTTATATCAGGGGGGATAATTTTGAGTATTACACCGCCCGGTCCGGAGATTCTATCGGAAGAATAGCTCAGAGGCACAGAATGACCGTAAGTGAGTTTAAGGGAATAAACGGACTCACATCAGATAATATATTTGCCGGAAGGAGATATATAGTAAAAAAAAGATAGGAAATTATGCTGCTGAATAAAAAAAATAGCTCCCGTTGCGGCCTTATCGTGCTTATAGATCCTGATAAAGTCAGAGAGAAGGATGTCGCAGGCAGGGTAATCGAATTTGAAGCCGGGGGAGCAGACGCATTTTTTTTTGGAAGCAGCCAGACTGTAAGGAACGACATCAATTCAATCGCAAAAATTATCTGTAAAAATGTAAAAATCCCGCTTATTCTTTTTCCCGGCTCATCCGAACAGGTGACTCCCTATGCCAACGGAATTCTTTTTATAACTCTTATAAGCGGAAGAAATTCGGATTATCTGATCGAACATCATGTGAAGGCGGCTCCATTTGTTAAGAAAATGGGTCTTGAAGTGATACCTACTGCCTATATCCTCATAGAGTGCGGTTACAGGACATCTGTTGAAAGGGTGAGCCGGACTCAGCCCCTGCCCGCCTCGAACATTCCGAATATTATCGCCCACGCTCTTGCCGGAGAAATGCTTGGAATGAAATATGTTTATCTTGAAGCAGGCAGTGGCGCAAAAAATCCGGTCTCGCCGGAAATTATACGCGCAGTTAAGTCAGAATTAACCATTCCCGTTATAGTCGGCGGCGGTATAAGGACTCCTGATTACGCTAAAAAACTCGTTGATGCAGGTGCGGACTTTATAGTTATCGGAAATGTTCTGGAAAAGTCTGATGATCCTGATATAGTTAAAAAATTCGCTGAGGCCGTTAAATGAAAGTAGATGACGACAAACACTGTTTTGCCTGCGGTCAACTCAATGAACACGGACTCCACGCCGGGATCATTACGAATGATGATAATACCAGCTACTGTAAAATTACAGTCCCGTCAAGATTTCAGGGCTGGAAAGGAATGGTGCACGGCGGTATCATTTCAACACTTCTTGATGAGATCAGCATTTACGCCTGCAGAAAAATATCGCTAAGGGGCGTGACTGCCGAAATAGATGTCAAGTTCAGAAAACCCGTCCCGATCGACACAGAGCTCGAACTCAAAGCAAAAGTAACTGGTGTCAGGCGTAAAATGGTTTCCGTAGAGGCGGAGCTTACCGTGGAAGGCACAGTTCACGCAACTGCACATACAAGAGTGTATAATCTGGAATAAACCAGGAGGTTTAACATATGAATCCTGTACTCGACAATGAACATATTTTTGTTGCAGATATCGGAAGTACTACCACAAAAGGACTTCTTTTGGGAAAAAAGGAAGGTTCGTATTTTTTCAAAGCTCTTGCCGATGCCTCAACCACTGTTGAGGAGCCTTTTGAAGATGTTAATATCGGGTTGGCGACTGTTGTTGAAAAGACAGAAAGTATCTCCGGTGTGAAGATCAAAAACAGCGACGGTTCGTTTGCAGTTCCTTTCCTCGCAACCAGTTCGGCAGGAGGGGGGCTCCAGATGCTGGTCTTCGGGCTGACACGGTCAGAAACAGGCAAGGCGGTAGAGGCGACGGCATACGGCGCAGGAGCCGTTGTGATAGGTTCTTTTACCGTTGATGACGGCATTCTCGAAATGGATAAAATGAGAATGATAAGAGAAATTCATCCCGACATGATACTTATGGCCGGAGGAATAGACGGCGGCGGTATTTGGGGAGTTTTGCGTCAGGCAGAAATACTAACCCTCGCAAGTCCCAGCCCAAAATATATGTCGGAAGAAAAGATACCTCTTGTTTACTGCGGCAATGTTCTTGCGCGGGATTTTGTCAAAGACATACTGGGAGATCATTTTCTTTTGCATATAACAGATAATATCAGGCCTGACCTTGAAAGTTTTAATTTTGAACCTGTCCGTTCCAAAGTTCATCATCTTTTCATGGAGAATGTAATGGAGAACGCGCCAGGGTATAAGAATATAAAAAAAGAGGTTTCCGGTGATATACTTCCAACACCTTCGGCAGTTGAACTGATACTAAAAAAATATTACTCGATGCATCAGGAAAATATGCTCCTGGTAGATATTGGAGGCGCAACTACGGATGTTTTCTCATGTATAAACGGAAGTGTGAGCAGAACGGTTTCAGCAAATACAGGAATGAGCTACTCGATATCCAATATCCTCAAAGAGTCCGGAATAGATGTCCTGTTATCCCGTATCTGCGGAATATGCGACGAGGGGACTGCGAGAGACTATATTTCGAATAAAATGCTGAACCCGGAATACATACCTTCATCCGGCGGAGAGAGATTTCTGGAGCTTGCATGTGCCGTGGAGGGAATTAAAAATGCGCGGGATCAGCACATCGGAATGAGCATGGAAGTAAAAGCGATGGGTTATCTTGATAAAAGAAGAAGAAGTTCCTTTGAAGGAACTCATAATCCGTTTGAAGAGGTTTTTAACCTTAAAGGGAAAAAAGATGTTGCTTTCCAGTTCTCTGATATTAACAGGATAATCGGGTGCGGAGGTATGTTCACTTCTGCAACAAGAGAAGAGGATGCTGTCTTTATGCTTTCGGAAGGTTTTGCGCCACATGGTATAACAGAGCTTTACATAGACAAATATTTCAAATCACCCCATTTGGGATTACTTTCAAACTTTTTACCGGATGCGGCATCAGTTCTTTTTGAAAAAGAAACGCTAAAAAAGATATGTACTGTATTTTCTGTAACAGGAAAAAGCGAGGAAAACGGTTTGGCGATAAAGATCACTGATTCCGAATCAAAAGAAAGCGCAGTATTAAAAGAAGGGGAAGTCTTCTATATAAAGAAGGGCGGTCGTTTTAAGTTTGAAACGGCAAAAGGTTGCAGTTTTGGAAATAACGGTACTGCGGCGGAAATAGACACACAGGACGGAATACTTCTTGACGCCAGGCCGAATGAGCAGAGGAAATATCCTGAACCTCTTTTTAAAGCTTTGTACGGAGAACCTTCCGAAACTTCTTTTTCTTATTCCTATATAAAAGGCAGGAACGAAATTTTTACGGGGGATTTTGAAATTACAAGATCATTACCCTACAAAGGCGATGTCGTTGTAAATGCCGGTGAAAATGTCGGTATTGAATCCGTAATAGCGCAGAACCTTTTCAATCCTCCAAAGATTTATATGATGAATATAAGAAAGCTGGTAGGACTTGAGGAAAAGCTTTCAAATGAGGATATCCTTAAAGGTCTTCTTGTGAAAAAAGGCGACAGAATTGATTTTGATATGCCCGTTTTCAGGCACAAAAAAAGAAAAGATCCGGTGGCCGTGGATTATCTTTCTAATATAAGCGGTGAGATCGTCAAGATAGATGATTACGGGATGATAGTAGTAAAGGAAATTCAGGATTACTCTGAAGAACCTGTCGTTATAGATATAGCTAAAGAAATGGACATAAAGCCGAAAGAGATAAAAAAATACATCAAAAGAGAAATAGGTGATTTTGTTCAGAAAGGGCAGATAATTGCAGGCAGGACTACGGGAAATTCTGTAAAAGATCTTATTAATCATATGTTTGACCACAAATCCGAAAAGCACGAAGGTATGGCGCAGATCAAAGGCCGTCATTACTCCGTAAGGTCGCATTCTACCGGTCATATTACCGGGATCGATACAGAAAAAGGAACCGTTACTGTCCAGTACAGAACCAATCCGCTGATCCTCAAGTCATTTGTTAACGGTGCCGTGTCAAAGGTTCATAAGGACATATCCGTAGATATAAAGGTGAACGGATCATACGCGTACTGCATTATCGGGTTCGGGGGAGAAAATTTCGGAAAAATATCATTTCCTTTTGACGGAATGACGATAACTGAAAGAAATGAGGGCGATGTGGTAGTTTTTACCCGTCCGGTAAACAAACAGATATTAGAAAACGCAAAAGAACTGAAGGTAAAAGGTATAATAGCCCCGTCAGTTCACAATAAGGACTGGGTTGAATTTTGCGGGCGAGAGATAGGAGTAGCTGTTACAGGAAAAGAAGATATCGGATTCACCCTAATGCTTACTGAAGGATTTGGAGAAAAAGACATGAATGACGAATACCGGAAATTCTTCAGGCAGAACGAGGGAAAGATCGCCAGTCTTAACGGAAGAACGCAGATCCGCGCGGGAGTGATAAGGCCGAGAGTGATTATATCATAAAGAGGTACAATTATGCCAATAGGATTTATTCCCCCTTCGGGGCAGAACACCAACATAAAAACGGAAACAGGAGCTTCAAGATCCGAGCTTGATAATCTGCAGGACAGATTCGAAAAGCTGAAGCTTGTTACAATGGCTATGTGGACATATCTAAAGGAACAGAGAGGCCTTACTGAAGAAAATCTGGTGCAGAGGGTAAAGGAAATAGACATGCTTGACGGAAGTGCTGACGGCAAGCTGAAACTGGGAGTGAAAAAATGCGCTAAATGCAACCGTTCACTGAACCCGAAATTCGAAAAATGTCAGTACTGCGGAGAAGTGAATACTCCGGGAAGCATATTCGAAACTTTTTGAAGTGACAGAAAAAACACTTCATGGCAGTCGGGTATATTTTAAGGTAAAATTACAGAAATTTGATCTAAAATTCGGAGATGTTATGAAAAAAGTGCTATTAATAACAACGATAATCTTTGCAGCTAATCTGTTCGCATCATTGTTTAAAGTTGAGGCCGGAGTCGATGAAAGAGTTGAGCTGATGAGCATGGTTTTCAGGCTGGCGGGATCATCTGAGTATAACACGAAATTTCTTCCTGTTTACATCGGGGCGGCAGACACTTATTTTGCTCCGTATAAGGATCATGAGGTGGTCAGTTTCGCCGGCGAACTCAGGAGTTCTATTGGTGTAGGTTACGATGCCCCTATGACTCTTGCGATAAATCTCATGATCGAGAACGGAACTGTCAGGCTGAGAGAAGATACCAGTCATGAAGAGATCGTAAAAAGGTGGAATGATGAGTACAAAAGATTTGTCGTTCTTCTCGATGACTTCTACAAAAAATCACAATTCAGAAAATTTTATAACGACAACAGCGAAACATACAGAACTGCAGAGAAAAATTTCATCCATATACTCGAGAAGATCAATTACGAATGGTTCGATGATTTCTTCGGAGAAAAACCTGAAGGCGGCTTTAAGATCATAATCAGTCTTCTTAACGGAGGCCATTTGTACGGACCGAGAATAATCTTTAATAACGGAGAAACAGAAATATACAGTATAACAGGGACATGGGCTGCCGGAGAGCATGGAGAACCTGTTTATCATGATAATAACGCAAATATCTCTTTAGGGACTGTTCATGAATTCTGTCATTCATTCTGTAATCCGCTCATAGACCGCATATACCCTGAAATCGAGCATCAGGCGGATATTTTATTCTCCCATGTTGAGGAAATCATGACAAGGCAGGCATACGGAGATGCAAGGTTTATGATGTACGAAACACTGGTCAGGGCCGCTGTGCTGATTTATATTCAAAACAGAATGGATTTCAATAATGATATTATGCGTCAGTTAGCCATGAAAGAAAAACACTCGGGTTTTATTTTTATTTGGGAATTTTTTGATTTACTTCAAAGATATGGATCTCAAAGGGATACTTATCCTACATTAAGAGATTATATGCCTGAAATAGTGAGAGTATTTAATTCAGCAGATATTGAAAAGAAAATTGAAGAGACGGATCGATCCTTTCCGAAAATTGTGTCAATTAACATTGAGAACGGTTCTGAAAATGTTGCCCCCGGAACAAAAAAGATAGTGGTAAGTTTCGATAAACCAATGATGACCGACAGGTACAGTATAGGTATCGGAAAGCTTGGCCAGGCATCTTATCCGGAGATATGCAGAGAAAAAAATATCAAGTGGGATCAGGATAGCAAGACCGAGCTTACTATTCATGTAAACCTTGAACCTGAAAAAGAGTATTCAATGACATTTATGACGAGAAACCTGATATCCCAAGACGGTTTTCCGCTAAGAGAAGATTATTTTTACAGCTTCAGGACAGGCAAATAAGAAATAGAATTCAGAGGAGAATCCTTGCAGCATAATATCGTATTCGGCGTGCTCATACTCACTCTCGGGCTGTTCGTCTGGGGAAAGATCAGGCACGATCTTGTGGCACTTTGCGCACTTTTTATTCTCGTGCTCCTCGGGATCACCGATTCTTCCGCGGCTTTTACAGGGTTCGGCCACCCTGC
>SLFX01000085.1 GCA_007124045.1 Candidatus Delongbacteria bacterium
AGCTACTTTTAGAGGTTTTATCTACAGGCAAGGCGTTACAGCTCAGGCTGACACTTTGAAGAACGGTTATATGATAACGAAAACCTTTGTGAAACCCAACTAATATAATTGAGGAAAAAACAATGAAGATCGCCGTACTCGGAGCCGGCATGGTCGGAAGTGCCATAGCTGTTGATCTGCACAAAGAACATCAGATAAAAGTTGCGGATGTGAATAAGGACAATCTTTCTGTTCTGAAGAGTGAGCACGGTATTTCTGTGGTTCAGGCAGACCTGAGAGACAAATATGTTTTGTCTGAACTGATAAAACAAAATGATCTTGTCGTTGATGCTGTACCGGGATTTATGGGCTATGAAACAGTAAAAACAGTGATAGAGTGCGGAAAAGATGTCGTAGATATAGCTTTTTTCCCCGAGGATTCTTCGCCGCTCGATATTCTGGCAAAGAAGAACAGCGTTACTGCAATAACCGACATCGGCGTAGCACCCGGAATATGCAATGTTATTCTCGGATATCACAACGAAAGAATGAAGATTGATTCCTACCTCTGCCTTGTCGGAGGCCTGCCCTTCCGTCGGACCTGGCCATGGGAATACAAAGCACCGTTCTCGCCCTGCGATGTGATCGAGGAATATGTCCGTCCCGCCAGATATAAAGAGAACGGGGTGGAGGTTACAAGACCGGCACTGTCGGACCCTGAACTTTACGAGTTCGACGGCGTTGGGACTCTTGAGGCATGGAACAGTGATGGTTTGAGGTCAATACTGAAAAACTTTCCCGATATACCGGACCTCAAGGAAAAAACGATGCGTTATCCGGGATATATCGAAAAGGTCAGGATATTAAGAGAGTCAGGTTTTTTCTCCAAAGAACCTCTTGATATTAAGGGAGTAAAAATATCTCCTTTGGAGATAACCGAAAAGGTACTTTTTACGGATAAAAACTGGAAACTCGGCAGGTTTGAGGAAGAGTTCACTATAATGAGAGTTGTCGTAAAAGGCACAGAAGAGGGCAGAGGTAAAACCTATGTCTATGACCTTTTTGACACATACTGTAAAAAAACCAAAACATCTTCGATGGCGAGAACAACCGGATATGCCTGTACTTCTGCAGTAAATCTTATATCGAAAGGTTTGTATAAGGAAAAGGGTCTGAGTCCCGCTGAGTTTTTGGGAAAAGACGAAAAATGTTTCAGAAGCATGCTTGACTACATGGAAGCAAGGGGTGTAGTATATAAAATCACCTCTAATTAACCTTCAGGTAGAATTCTCTGATCCCGCCGGCTGTTCTGTTGTATGATTTTTGAAGATTTCTGTTTCCGAAATCAATAATATCAATGTTCCTTGCTATCATCAGACTGTTGGTCAATATAAGCTCCCGGGCTGAAGAAAGGAAATCCCGGCTGAATCCTTCTTTAACATCTTCTGCTCCGGAAAATCCCAGCTTCTTATGATCTGATATGATCTTACTCTGCATTATTCCGGGCAGGCAGTTCTGATCACCGGAAACATAATAAACTATATTGTCTTTTACAGCTATAATATTCGTGTATGTACCCTCAATAACATTACCTTTAGTGTTAATCAGAAGTACTTCGTCAAAGTCCGGATATGCCTTTTTTATAAGAATATTCTGCATGTATGAAATAGTTTTATAACTGTAAAAAGTATTTTCTCTTTTCACAGGGCAGAGACTAACTCCGGCAAAAGAAGTATTTCTTTCGTATTTCACAGCGGTTACGACGGTATTCCATTTTTTATCGTCATACAAAGGCGAATGAATAATTCTGATCCTTGCAGAACTGTCGGTAAGTCCATTTTCCCTAATGAGCATCATGATCTTTTCTTCTTTTATATTATTCGGTACAGGATACGGTAAATTAAGTTCAGAGCATGATGTTTTCATTCTGTTCAAATGTTCGGTCAAAAAATAGATCCTGTTATTTTCATAAAGCAGGGTTTCAAACACTCCCATCCCCCAGCAGAATGCAGGAGAATCAGCAGTGATATTTTCAAGAATATCATCTTTTATCTCTCCGTCAAAAATCATTTTGTATCTCATTCTCCCTCCATTCCCAAAGACCGCATGATGTTCATGGCTTTAACTACTGTTTCGTAATATTCTTCTTCAGGATCGGAAAGTAGAGTTATACCCCCGCCTGTTCCGACAGATATATTTCCGTTATCGTACAAAAGAGTTCTTATCATAATGTTAAAATCCATATCGCCGTTAAAACCGATATATCCGAAATTTCCGGTATATGGTCCTCTGCCTTCCTTTTCAAGCTCTTCTATTATCTGACAGGCTCTTATCTTCGGGCATCCCGTAATTGATCCTCCGGGAAAGAGGGCTTTTATTATATCCTTGAATCCTTTTTTTTTCAGTTTTCCTGAAATGTCGGAATAGAGATGATAAACATTTTTCAGTTCCATCAGCAGAGGAAAGCCTTCGACTTTTACATTGGAGCATATTTTATTCATATCATTTCTGAGAAGATCTACTATCATAGCCAGTTCGGCAATATCTTTCTTTGAGTTCATAAGAGACTCGAGATTTTTTTTGTCTCTATCGGGATCATCTGATCTTTGTATTGTGCCTTTTATCGGAGAGGCTGTGAGATAACCCTTCCTGATCTTAAAGAATCTTTCCGGTGAAGTTGAGATAATATATTTTCCGTCGATCTTTGCAAAAACACCAAATTCTATCGGGTTTGAATTTTTAAGCCTGTATGCTGTATCAACAGGTGAAAGTTGGGTCTTTCCTGATATTTTTCTTGTCAGATTAGCCTGGTATAGATCGCCCTGCAGAATGTAATTTCTGATTTTATCAACACCTGTCATGAAATCTTTTTTGCTCAATGAAGAATCCAAAACTTCGGTTAGCCCCTCTTTGGTGTCGGGCGGGATCAGATTAAAAAGATTTTCAGTGCTTAGCTTATCGTGTTCTAAAGGAAAGCTTAAAGTGATTAAAGTTATGTTGTTCCTGTCTGAATTTTCCGCTATGATATAATGCTCAAAAACAGTAAACAGAAAATCGGGGAAATCACTGTCGGACAGATTTGAAAAAAGGCCATTTTCTTCAAGATTGTGCTTGTAGTCGTATGAAACATAACCAAGAATTGCAGGAAAATCACTTTCGTTTTTGTTCTCGCGTATAAAAATGTCAATTTCTTCAGCGCTTTTCAGATTCAATACAGGATTGATACCCAAAATATTCTTTCCCTGATCCTTATCTGCGACAGATGTAAAAAGACAGACACCCTCATGTCTTTCGGCAAGTGCAAAGAGGAGCTCGGTATTCCAGCTTAAACTAATCTGCGATATTTGCCTATTTACCTTTAACATAAATATCCATAAAATTTTTAACAAGAGTTTGGCCGCAACCGGTCATAAAACTTTCGGGATGGAACAAAAAACCGGCTACAGGCAGAGTTCTGTGTTTCAGGGCCATAATATTTTTTGTAACTGTTTCAAAAGCGATGTATTCGAGGCAACCTTTGTTGGCGGAAACGGGTTTAAGGCCGAGGGAGTTATAACGGGCAGCTTTGAACGGGGAAGGTATCAGTCTGAATAACGGGTCGCCTTTATGCAGCATTGCGTTAGTGTTGCCGTGAACCGGATTTTCGATTCTCTCAATTGTTTGTCCGAAGTATCCGGCAATGAACTGAAACCCGAGGCATATTCCCAATACCGGAATCTTATCCTGTACGATTCTTTTATCGAAAAGATCTTTCAATATACCCGTTTCTGTCCATGTCATAGGTCCGGGTGATATTATAAGTGCGTCGAAACATTCTTCAAATACAGAAATATCTCTGTTTCTTTTGACAATTACCGAAATGTCCGGGTCGGATTTCAAAAGAAGCGATCGCAGGTTGTAGGTAAAGGAGTCATAATTGTCAAAAAGAAGAAGTCTCATTCGATTTTCCCTTTGTTAAAAACATCTTAAAGATAAGAAAAACTCATTAAAAAGACTAAAATTAAATTTATTGCATTATGTTCTTTTTTTCAATAAATTAGCGGATCGATAAACTAAAAACGGGATTAATCAATGTCAAAGCTTAAAATACGAGATCTGACCCTGAGGGACGGACAACAGTCGCAGTTTGCCACCAGAATGAATCAGGCACAAATAGACAGAGTTCTGCCGTATTATAAAAAAGCCGGATTTTACGCCTGCGAAGTTTGGGGCGGAGCGGTTCCCGATTCAGTTATGCGATACCTTAACGAGAGCCCGTGGGACCGTCTGGAGAAGATCAAGGCAGGAATAGGGGAAGGCTCTAAACTTACATCTCTTTCGAGGGGAAGAAACCTTTTCGGTTATGCTCCCTATCCCGATGAAGTAATCTCGGGTTTTACTAAACTGACACTCCAATCAGGACTTGATATAGTCAGGATATTCGATGCGCTAAACGATGTTAACAATATGCGTTCAACGATAAAATTCGTAAAAGAATACGGAGGGATACCTGACTGTGCAGTCTGCTTTACTATTGATCCCAAATTCACTTTTAAAGAAAGGCTGAAGGCGCTGATCGGCAGAAAAAAACTGCCGAAAGATATTTTCAATGTAAAATATTTTGTAAATAAAGCTGTTGAACTTGAAAAAGAAGGTGCGGGAATAATAACTATTAAAGATATGGCCGGTCTTATACACCCGAAGATGACAGGAGAGCTTATACGGGAACTGAAAAACAGTGTGACCATACCGATAAATCTTCACACTCACGACACACCGGGCTATGGTCTTGCTTCTATCCTCACAGCGATAGTGAACGGAGTGGATATAGTTGATACTGTACTTTATCCTTTCGCCGGAGGTCCTGCAGCTCCCGCTTTTGAATTGATTCAGATTTTCTGCCACAAACTCGGCATAGATACCGGTATTGATCTTTCTCAGATATCTTTAATAAACAAAGAGCTCAGCGAAATACGAACAGAGCTTTCGGAATATGATACGACAAAGCTCATACCAAAGGAATTCGATATATCCGACTATAAACTTGATCCTGAAATTGAAACTCTTTTCGATAAAGCAATTGATGCAGCTAAGAACGATAGAGTTGATGAGCTTTTGACATACACCCAGTCAATCACTAGTTACTTCAATTTTCCGGAGCCTAATGAGCAGGTCAAAGCAGCCGAGATACCGGGAGGAATGTACACGAATATGGTCGCTCAGCTTAAGCAGGTCAAGCTCGACCATCTGATGGACAGGGCTCTTCATCTGGTGCCCAAATGCAGACTTGACTCCGGGTGCCCGCCGCTTGTAACCCCGACAAGCCAGATCGTCGGGACGCAGGCCGTCAATCTTGCGCTTGACGAACAGAACGGCAAGCCTGAATACACAACGGTCACAAAGCAGTTTTTTAACCTGGTGCAGGGACAGTACGGGATAACACCTTTTCCGGTTGATCCTGAGTTCAGAAACAGGATATGCGGTTCTCCCGAAGAGATACCTTATGATACAGGCAAATATTCAAAACAGCCTAATCCGGTTCTTAAGGAGTACGGCTATAAAAAACTTGCCCTGAATGAGAAAGAGGAACTTCTGCTGGAACTGTTCCCGAATGTTGCTGACGGATTTCTGAAAAAGAAACGCGAAGCGGAATGGAAAGCCGAGAATCCTTATATTCCTCCGAGAGTGATCAAACCGAAGGAGCTGACTCAGGAGGATTATGATAATCTTTATAAAGACGGCTGGTATTAGGGCTTTATATGGCGGATGATCTCCGCCATTTTTTTTACGGCGAGGCCGCGGTGGCTTATTCTGCTCTTTTCTTCAAGGTCCATTTCAGCAAGAGTGACATTGTAACCGTTAGGCATGAATACGGGGTCGTAACCGAAACCTTTTTCACCCTGCGCAGATTCTGTTATTTTTCCTTTAAGTTCGCCTGACGCTGTTTCTAATATGCCGTCTCCATACAGGGTTATCACGCATCTGAAAGCGGCACTTCTTTTCCCTGACGGAACACCTTTCATTTCTCTGAGCATTTTATCACAATTATCCTTATAGGTGCATCCTTCGCCGGCCCATCTCGCACTGTAAACGCCCGGCTCTCCGTTCAGTGCATCTACTTCCAGTCCGGTATCATCTGCGAGTGTGGTTATGCCCGAATATTCGAATAATTCCCTCGCCTTTTTCAACGAATTATGTTCAAGTGTGTCGCCGTCTTCTATAACATCCGGAAGATCGGGAAAATCGTCAAGCGAAAGTACTTCGTGACCCGATCCCTGAAGTGCATGTGTGATCTCGATGATCTTGTTCTTGTTGTGAGTGGCCAGAAGTATCTTCAATATTTACGCTCCCCGGTTTTTTTCGAATATAACACAACAGTCAGTTTTTTTCAAATAAAAATAATGTTTTAATAACTTGAATGAAACAGGATTTTTGATTAGATTTATCACAATTCTATACTGTGGAGTAATTTTATGGACATATCCGATCATATTAAAGCCGAACTGATTGAGATCAAATCAGGTCATTACACAAAAGATGAGGTTCTGACTGATATAGCTAAACTCGTAGTCAGGCATATAGGTGAGGATAGGCACAGCGTTCATGAAGTATTGAGAAAGCTGCGTGAAAGGGAAGAACTCGGCAGCACAGGTTTCGGAAATAATATAGCTATTCCTCATTGCGCTCTACCAAATATTGATGAATTCGTCATAGGTTTTATGATGTATCCCGACGGAGCGGATTTTGAATCGCTTGACGATAAGCAGATCAAGCTGGCGGCTTTTATTATAGCTCCGGAAAAGAAAAGGGATATGCATCTGAGGTTCCTGTCAGAAATATCAGGAGTATTCAGGCAGCCAAAGGCAGTTGAGGACATGTTCTCCCAGCTTAATTCTGTGGCTGTCAGAGAAATCTTTTTAAAGTATGCCATTCCGGTACTTAAGGATAAAAAGCAGAAAGAAGAGTATGTGCAGGTCAGGATATTCTGTCAGAATGAAAAGAAGTTTTTTGAGATTATTAAAATAATTTCAGGAATAAAAGACAGAGATGTTTCAGTTATTGAAGGAACAGATTTTTCTCAATATTCGGGGAGCAGATATTTTCTCGGCAGATTATTCGGAGAAAAGAAAACAAAATTCAATAAGATAATATTCGCTGTCCTCCCTTCCGAGCAGGCAAACGACTTTGTCAGAAAGATCAATCATGTGATATCTTCTCTGCCTGAAAGAAAAGGTGTTCTGCTTATTATGCAGAAAATCGAGTATATTAACGGATATTTGAGAGACTGATGAATAAAGTGTACGCTGGGATTGACGGCGGTGGAACCAAGACGGCGATCAGTATTCTCGACAGCTCGGGTAAAACTGTTTACAGGAAAACCGCGGGACCTTCGAGCCTGATAAACGGGACCGAGTTCGAAACCTCCACTGTAAACCTGCTCATAGACGCTTTCGCAGCAATAAGCGATGTATATCCTGCCGGTTTTGCCATTGATGTTCTTGCAGGTTATGCGGGGACAAATACGGAAGATCATACTCTCAGGTTCGTCAATGCTTTCAAACAAGCCTCTTCGGGCTTTGATATACGGCAGGGCAGCATAAAAGTCGTTTCCGATGCTCATCTCGCTCTTGATATCTATTTCCCGGAGGGTCCGGGCCTGCTTCTTATTTCAGGCACGGGCAGTATCTGCTATGGTAAAAATAAAAAAGGTGATGTCTTCCACTCCGGCGGCTTCGGGTATCTGATAGATGATGCCGGTTCCGGTTTCTGGTTCGGAAAACAGGCTGTAAGGGCTTCATTAATGGCATGGCAGGGGACAGGAGAGAAAACTGTACTTGAAGAACTTGTAAGGTCATATTATAAGATCGGAAGGACCGAAGAACTCATATCCGCTGTTTACTGTCCTGATCACAGAAATGTCATAGCTTCTGCCTCCAAGCTCGTGTTTGATGCCGCTGAAAAGGGATGTGCTGTCTCGATGGGGATTATTGAAAAGGGAGCTGTCGCACTTTCGGAACTTGCCTTACAATGTGACAGGCTGACCGGAAATTCATCTTCGTGTGTTGTACTTCACGGCTCGGTATTCAGCCAGGAACTGCTTGCAGACTGCGTAAAAAAAAGGATGGACAGGTTTAAGAATGTCCGTCTTAGCGACAGGGAAATAGATCTCGAGGCCGCGAAAATCCTGCTTTATTCATAGATCCTTCTGGGTCCGAACTCGAACGGCGTCCACAGGCATGCTTTCAGCCCGCTGTATTTTAGAGCAGAATTTACCCATGTGTTACAGGTATTGAACAGAGTATATTTCCCTTTGGCTTTATAAAACATTTCCGTTCTCGGGTAAAAATCACTTTCCAGCTTTATCTTGCCGCCGCTTTCGTCATTTTTAAAGG
>SLFX01000001.1 GCA_007124045.1 Candidatus Delongbacteria bacterium
CTGAATATTCCGCTTGATAAGTATGGTATTTAAATTTTAATGCCTGAGAGTACTCTCGGGTTGTTTGAAAGATCCCTCGTTATGATCACTCCGGCGAGGGATTTTTTATATATCTCTCTTATTTCATTTTCCTGATCATATCCTATCTCTAAAAGAAGATGCCCGCCGTCTTTTAAAGCCTGCGGCAGAATATCATTTATTCTTCGGTAGAAAGTCAGCCCGTCGGCGTTATCGGTAAGAGCGGATAAAGGTTCGTATTTTTTCACCTGTTCTTCAAGATTGTCTGTCACATTTTTTCTGATGTAGGGAGGGTTTGATATTATCATATCGAACTTGTCTTTGAAAGATCCTTTCAGAATATCGTGCTTAAGAAATTTTATTCTGCCGCTGACTTTGTTCAGTTCTGCGTTCTTCGATGCCGTATCTAAAGCAACATCCGAAATATCGGTTGCGGTGATAAGCGCATTTGGACATTTGGAGGCAATACTTATTGCAATACAGCCGGAACCTGTCCCTATCTCAAGAATATTCAGCTCACTCTTCCCGATCGTCTTTACAGCCTGTTCGACAAGCACTTCCGTGTCATGCCTCGGTATCAGTACCGATCTGTTGACCCTGAATGGAAGCCCGAAAAACTCCGTTTCGCCTGTTATATACTGAACAGGTTCATTCTTCCCTCTTCTCTTAATAAGACCCCTGATCTTTTCAAGCTCATTTTCATCAGGCACAATGTCGAACTTGAGATAAATATCGAGCCTCTTAATGCCGAGTGCATGAGCTATCAGTATCTCGGAACTCAATCTCGGCTCGCTTACATTCTTCTCCTTAAGGTAAGTTGAAGAAAGAGTAAGTATTTCCATAAGGGTTTTCAATTAAGAGGAGATCCTTTTACAGATCTTTGTCAAATTAGAGCAGATAAGCTCATATTCGCTTTCAAAGACAGTTCGCAGACTCAGGTAATACTTTTCATTATTAATATAGCCGAAGACGGGGATTTTTGAAACAGTCCTCATCTTTTCAGAAAAGGCTGTAACACTAATTCCTGCAGGTTCTATCGAAGCGGCGGCACCCTCGAGTTTTTCTGTAGGCATCGCTCCCGATCCCGCCTGGTCGTTAACATCCTCGACCATTACTTTCCAGCCCGGCGGTACGATCTTCTTTATCATGCCTGAGAGCTCTTTTGCCTTTTGTTTAAGTTCGGGTCTTTTTAGAGAAAGAAGCCTGAGCGTTACATGGCCCGAACCGACCGGATCGTTTGTGATAAAATATTTTAAGGTCTCCTCCAAAAGAGCAAGCCTGACCTTATCGAGCCTGAGAATGCGCATCAGGGGATTTTTTTTGATCTTTTCTATTATTTCTTTTTTTCCGGCTATGATCCCGCACTGGGGGCCGCCGAGGACCTTGTCACCGCTGAAAGAAAATACATCCGCACCGTCCCTGATAGATTCAAACACAGTGGGCTCATGCGGAAGACCGTATTTTGAAAGTTCTTCAAATACCCCTCCGCCCAGATCGTAGTAAAGCGGAACACCGGTCTCCCGGGCAAGTGCTGAAAGTTCTTTCAGTGATACTTCCTGAGTAAAACCTTCGATCCTGTAATTTGAACTGTGAACCTTTAAGAGCGCACCTGTTTTGGGTCCGACCGCGCCGGCATAATCGGAAAGATTGGTTTTGTTCGTCGCGCCGACCTCTATCATTCTGGCTCCGGACTTTCTGATTATGTCCGGCATTCTGAATGAACCGCCTATTTCAACAAGCTCGCCTCTGGATATAACGGCTTCTTTTCTGTTCGACAGAGTATTTATGCAGATAAATACCGCCGCGGCGTTGTTATTTACAACAGTGGCCGCTTCAGATCCTGTTATCAGCGATATCAGAGCAGATATTCCGTCTTCCCGCCTGCCCCTTTTACCTGATCTTACATCTGTCTCGAGAGTCGAATAACCGGTCATTACTTCATTTGCCCTTGCAACAGCTTTTTCTGATAACGGAGCTCTTCCAAGGCCGGTATTCATAACTATGCCCGTAGCGTTGACCGCTTTTCCCGTAAAAGGTGCAAGTGTATCTTCGATCCTGCCTTTTATTCTTTTTACAACATCATCCGTTTTCAGCACAAGAGATTTTTTGAGTATCTCCTCCCTGATGGTATCAAGCTCATTCTGAATTAAAGTAACAATAAATGACCTGTCAAATCTTTTAAGATAATCCTGAATCAAAGAGTCAGAAAGTATTTTATCAACTTTAGGTATCAGCTTGAGAAGCTCATTCATATCATCAGTACTGATTTTTACTTCTTTTCTCAGCTATGTAAGCTTCTCTTTTTTCTTTCAGAAGGTTTCTGTGTGCGACTGTATCCGATTTAAGCTCTTTGAGGACTTTCATTATACCTTCATTATCACTTGAAAAGTAATCAAGGTAATGATCTTCGATGAGAGAGTTCTCGAGGTTGTAGGCAATATTGAATGCTTCTTCTAGGTCTACAAGACCTTCACTGGCTTTTTCCATGTTCTTCTGAAGATTCTTAATTGATATTTTTATTCCTTTTTCACTGAAGTGCATATCAGAAAAACTTATGGACCCTTCAAAAACATTGTTCAGAATAGATCTGAGCCATTCCGCATGTTTTACTTCCTCACCATAGAGGTAGCTCCATATATCGCATTCCGGAAACTTTTCAGCGTAAGCGGAATAAAGCTCGGCTATAGCTTCCTCATGTCTCGTCATTAACTCTATCACATCCATTTTTTCTGCAAGATCTGTCATATTTTTTCTCCATAAAATATTTGCAAATATAATAAAAAAGCCCGCAAAAGCAGGCTTTTTTTAAATAATCAGGTCTTAGTCAAGATGACCGGTTTTATTAACTTTAATTATGCGGGCTCTCGGGTTAGCAAGCGTTCCTGTATTGCCTCCAATAATGAAACCGCCATCTTTTGTCTGAAGAACTTTTGTCCCCCAGTCATGTGCAGCGACACCAAGATCCCTTGACCATTCAAGCATCAAATGCTGATCAAGCTTGAAAAGCCAGGTATTCCTGTTCGTGGCAGTTCTGTATCCGGTAACAATGTATCCGCCGTCCCTTGTCCTGTCTATTCCGAAAGCTTTATCGTCTCTCGCCGTCTGGCCGAATGCATACTCCCAAAAAGCGCCGTCCTCATCACCTGAAATAGCGAACTCGACAACCCATGCATCATGGAGCCTTGCCTTGACAGGTCCGTCATCCTGCTGATGAGTCTCCCCAACCATAACAACCTGTCCGCCGTATCCGCCCTGAGATTCAACTAAACCGTAACCTATTTCGTCTTCTGAAAGATCGCCAAGATGATTTGCACCAATAAGTTCAACATTCAATATTCCCGAATAAGGATCAGTATCATCTGCAAGATTATCCAAATCGAATGCACCCATTCTGCTCCATGTCATTGTGCTTACAAAGCCTCCGAAAAAATCTACTTCCGCAAAGAACATATCTTTCTTATGAGCGTAAGGTGATCCTTCATAGTAAAGATAATTGCTGTTCCAACCGGTTATATAATAATTTCCGTCTTCTTTGGCGATAAGATCAGTAATCATCTGATCACCCATTTTTCTAACCCAGAGATGTCCTGAATGCTTATGAAGGGATATGTCGTGCCACATCTTATGACCGCAGTACCCTATCCTGTGCCCCCAGACCTCATTGCCGTTGCTGTATATCTTCAACAGTCTAACATCGAGTCCGGTCTCCCATGTAGTTTCATATACGAAATCATCACCGTCAACCTCATAATGTATCTCCAATGGATCAGTCCCGTAAAAATTCTCTGTCCATCCGCCGATTATATAACCGTCGTCAACAGTTCTTCTGATCACCGTTGCACCATCATTGCAGTGATCGAATCCGTAATGCTTGTTCCATATGAGCGTGCCGTTGGTATGGTTTATCTTACGGACCCAGGTATCTTTGACCGCACCGTTCTGTCTCCATCCGGCTATCACATAACCCTTATCATAATCAATATCTTCAACGACGCTTTCGCCGACTCCCACATCGGCCGCTATGTTCTGAGCCCACTCCTGATTACCTTCGAAATCGTACTTAACTACCCTGGTTCCGTTTGTCTCATCAGAAGCAAGAGTAAGATATCCGTTGTCATAGGTCTGAATGATCGATTTAAGCTCGTATCCCTCATTTCCGAGAATCGCGAAAGTGGGAATATACTCTATCAGTGAGAAATTTCTGCTTTTTGTTATTTTGTTGTCTGTTTCACGAACGGTTTCCAACTCAACTCTTACGAAGTAGTAACCGGCGGCCATTTCTTCTGTCGAAAAACTGAATATTTTTTCTGATTCTCTTGTACTCGATGAATAGAATGACTGGTTGGAATTGCCGATGAAAGCACTGACATTATTAAGAAGCGTAAGGTCTCCGGTTATTTCCAGCGTGAAATAAACCCTGTCCCCGATAAAATACTCTGTGTTGTTATCAGGTGAAACAAAATTGAAATCAATTCCTGAAGTGACAGGCGTAACTAAAACTATTTGAACTACGGCTGAAGCAGTTTCATTGTAACTGTCAGTAACCTCCACCGTAAGAGTACGGTTTCCGGCCTCCCTGCCCTCGGTATTTATCTGTACTTCGAATTCAGCATCATTTTGCTGACCTGAAGCAAGACTGTTTATTTCTGTTTTGTTCAAAACCCTTACCGCTGTTGATCCAATCATAAAACGAATCTGTGAATACTCTGAAGTCGGCCCGGTTAACCTGACAACCACCGGCATAACCTGCCCAATGATGAATTCTTCATTCTCTGCAGGTTCCAAAATTTCCACTCCTGCCGTAAAAATATCATGCGGCTGTGTGGATTTAGAACAACCGTGCTGTAATGTTATCAGCATCAAAACAAGAACTGTGAATACAATTCCGGAAATCTTTCTCATCTCACGATCCTCCGTATATTTTATTTATTTTCATCTGTCAAATCAGTTCCAGCTCCCGAAAATCTGTCCATCTGGATATATACCATGTTAATTTGCAATATTTTTTTCTTAAATGCAAACACTTTTTTTGGTTTTTATTAAGAAATATTTATCCGTCATATACGCCACAAAAGCCCAGTTTTCTGTCTGTGGCGGTACTGACAATATATTCCAGACTCTCGCTGAATATTTCTGATGATTTTCTATTGTCGTGCATTACAATTATCGAACCTTTCCTGAGATATGAACCGATAAGCCTTCTTACAGTAGAAAAATCGCCCGTGTGGTCTCCGCTGAGAACTGTCCAGAGCATCATCTTCATTCCGTTCGCCTCAACAGCTTTCAAAGTATGGTGATTAAATAACCCGTACGGCGGCCTGTAGAAACCGGGCAGGGCTCCTGTGTATTCCTTTATGATCCTGTTAACTTTTTCTATATTTTCCGTATTCTGCTTTTTGCTTTTTAACAACATCCCGGAATGGTCGTATCCGTGATTCTCCACACAATGCCCGGCTTTCAAAATAGCATTGAATTCATGAAAGTGTTCTTCTATTTTCTTTCCGGTGCAAAAGAAAACGGCCTTTATGCCCTGTCTATCCAGAGAGTCAAGCACTCTGAAAGTGTTCTCAGACGGACCGTCATCTATGGTCAGAAGAATTTCCGACTGTGAGTTTTTCCAGATAATTCCGGGAAAAATCTTTTTGATTATTTCAGGCGGCCTGTAGAAAAAATCCATATTACTCCAGTTCAAGGAACCTTACCGTTTCCGACATTATTTCAAGCTGAATAACAAAAGGGTATTTTTTAACACCCGGCGCAAAAACAGCACCGTCAATTATATACATAACATCATTGTTCAAAAAAGCCCTTGTAAAAAAAGGTCCGCCCCCTTCGGCATACTCCCATATGCCTTTAGCCATCAGGCCGTTGGGGGAAAATAAAGTATCCGGAACAAAAGTTAAAAACTCCGGATTCACCCTGACACTGTCACCGAACTGCTCCCCTATACGATCACGGGTCTTTATAATATTATCCTGAAATGTCATTGATGTATCATAATTTGTTCTTAATACGGTAAGCCATCTGTCGGGATTGAATCTGCGAAAACGAACAAATATATCGGGAACTGTTCTTTCTTCAGAAACAATAAAATCATGCGGAACGAAAACATCAAAATTGTATTTTTTTCTTGCGAACTCCTGTGCTTTTTTGTTATTAAAACGGGTTTCAAGAAGCCTTTCTTTGACAGTTTCGATCATCTTATCATTAAATATCCTGAAAAGATTGTCGGAAAATCGCTCAAGATATCCGCCAAGATGTATGTTGCGCGAATCCATGAGCAGAAGTACCGTCTGATCGTTGGCCCATATATCATCTTTTACCGCGTAATAATACTTTCCCTCCCTGACTCCGTCCATTATGCTTTCAGTAAGCATACGCTTTATAAAAGATGCTTCCGGAGAGCTGTTGTCAACATTGGTCAGAAGAATAAGATATCTGTATTTTGCACTCCCTTCATTAAACTGGTCCATACCTATCCTGCGTATGCTGAACCTGTTTTCTCTCATAGGTGCGTGTATAGGGTCGTTAAATATCTTTTCAAGCTGGAATTTATGCATATCAAATGTTCTCTGGTCCGACAGAACAAGTATCAGATCATGCGGTCCGATCGCAGGCCTTTTGAATCCAGAACACGATGTTAGAACTATAAGGGCAGTTAGAATAATCCATCCTGCCGATCTTCTATTTTTTATCAACAACTTCCACTCCCATTTTATTGAGTTCATCTCTTATCCTGTCTGCCTCAGACCAGTTCTTTTCCTTACGGCATATATTGCGCTGTTCGATCAAATTTTCGATCATTCTCTTTTCTTCTTCCGAAAACGACTTCCCCTTTTTCTCCTCAAAACTAAAAACAGAAAATATCGAATCGATCTCTTTTAAGAATTTTATTACCTCTTCCTTATCTTTTTGATTAAAACTGCCCGAATTTATATTTTTTCTGACCGGTTTTATAAATCCGAAAAGAGCGGCAAGTGCGGCCGAGACATTCAGATCATCATCCATTCCTTTTATAAATTGCTGTTTAGATGATTTGATAATTGACAGAACCTGCGTTGAACCTTCCGAAACTTCGCTTTTCATCACTTCCTGAATAAAATCGTTGAATTTGTCTATTGTTTTCTGTGATTCAAGAATCTGTTCTTCAGTGAAATTGAGCTTTGAGCGATAGTGAGCCGAAATAAATGTGAACCTGATGGCTTCGGGACTAAAACCTTTTTCCGTAAGGTCTGAGACGGTAAAAAAATTCCCAAGCGATTTACTCATTTTTTCGTTATTAACAACAACCCTGCTCTTGTGCATCCAGTAATTGACGAACTTCTTCCCGTTGGCAGTCTCCGACTGCGCTATCTCACTTTCGTGATGAGGGAATTTGTTGTCTTCACCACCGGTATGAAAATCTATTGTTTCTCCAAGATACTTTCTGCTCATTGCACTACACTCAAGATGCCATCCGGGAAAACCGGTTCCCCAGGGGGAATCCCACTTCATAGCATGATTAAGATTTTTACCACCGATTTTCTTCCAGACCGCGAAATCGAAAGGTGATTTTTTATCCTCATTCACATCGACTCTTGCTCCGGCCTGGAGTGCATCAATAGTATTTCCGGAAAGTTTACCGTATTCTGGAAATTTTGAAATATCAAAATATATCCCGTCGGAAGTTTCGTACACGACACCTTTATCTTCGAGTGCTTTGGCAATTTCGATCATCTCTTCAATATGTTCGGTGGCCCTAGGATACTTGAAAGCAGGCATGAACTTCAAAGTTTTGAGATCCTTCATAAAAAGATCTTCATAGTGTCTCGCTATCTCCCATACAGTTCTGTTTTCGCGTCTTGAGGCCGCTTCCATTTTATCCTCACCGGAATCGGTAAGCTCATTGTCATCGGTTAAATGGCCGACATCTGTTATGTTCATTACCCATTTAACCTGATAGCCTTTGAACTTCAGATATCTTACCAGGAGATCGGCCATCAGAAATGAGGAAAAATTCCCGACATGCGCGTTACTGTAAACTGTTGGACCGCATGTATAAATACTGACCTTGTTTTCTTCGACAGGTTTAAAGATTTCTTTCTTCCTTGTCATGCTGTTGTATATCTGAAACATAATTACCATCCTTTTCTTCGACTGTCAGAAAGGCAAAAATAATATAAAATTATAATAAAATCAATCAAATTCAACCATTTTTTGACGATTTTTTTGAATAATCGTCCCAAAAAATAGATGCATTTTTTTTTTGATTTTTCAATTCAGCTACGACGGAATTTCCACACATCTGTATATTTTTTTTTAAAAAAACTAAAAAACACTA
>SLFX01000183.1 GCA_007124045.1 Candidatus Delongbacteria bacterium
CAATAAGAAATACTTTTATCAAATTCCAGAAGCATTTGTATTCCGCCACAGCTGATTAAAACCATCACACACCCCATATTCTGCATATTTTTATTGACAAGTTGCCGAAATAGTATTAAATTGGGTAAGTAAAGTTGCCCAAATGAATATTAAAGGGGAAAGTATCATGATCGAAAGGACAATAAAAAAACGAATCAAAAGCAGCTTTTGTAAAGGAAAAGCGGTCATAATTTACGGAGCAAGGCAGGTTGGCAAAACAACGCTGATAAATGATATTATGGAAGAAGATCTCATGACCGGGCTTTATCTGAACTGCGACGAACCGGATATCAGAGACAGCCTGACGAATGTTACATCCACAAAACTGAAAGAAATGTTCGGCAATAAAAAGATCATATTTATTGATGAAGCACAAAGGGTAAAAAACATTGGTCTTACCCTCAAAATCATAGTGGACACTTTTAAAGACCTGCAGGTTGTAGCTACTGGATCATCTGCCCTTGAACTTTCAAATGAGATTATGGAGCCTTTGACCGGCAGAGCTTTCGAATTCAGGTTGTATCCTTTTTCGGTTGAGGAGCTGTCGGCTAAATATTCAGATCTTGAATTTATGAGGATACTGGAAAACCGGATGATCTTCGGAAATTACCCCGATATTATAAATTTCCCCGATGAGGCTGAAAAAAGACTGGGAATGATAGCAAATAATTATCTTTACAAAGATCTTCTTCAGTACCAGAACATCAAAAAGTCGGATGTTCTCGAAAAACTTGTAAGGTTACTCGCTCTTCAGATCGGTAGTGAAGTATCTTTTAACGAACTTGCTTCTGTGCTTGGTGTTGCCAAGCAGACGGTCGAACACTATGTAAAACTGCTTGAGCAGTGCTTCATAGTTTTCAGGTTAACTCCATTCAGCCGCAACCTGCGTTCTGAACTTACCAAAAAATGCAAGATTTACTTTTACGATACAGGGGTTCGTAATTCGCTGATCAAAAATTTTAATCCTCTTGATTTGCGCACAGATTCCGGAGCTCTGTGGGAAAATTATATTATCTCGGAAAGGATCAAAAAGAACTCAAATCACGACAGGGATTTCAACATATATTTCTGGCGCACTCTTCAGCAGCACGAGATAGATTATATTGAAGAGAAGAACGGAAAGATCTCCGGATATGAGATCAAATACAAAAAGGACGGCTTTAAAATTCCTTCGCCCTTTACTCAGGCCTATCCGAAATCGCCGGTAGATCTTATTAACAGAGACAATTTTAGAGAATTCGTAACGGATTAGCGCATCTCACACCCCATATTCTGCATGCTAAAAAACTTAAATAAGAGCATTTCTTAATTAAGATATTGACAAAAAACTTAAATAAGGGTATATTTAATTTAAAATTTCCGGAGAATTGTTTATGAAAGGTTTTTTGGCGGGAAGGTATATTAATCAGGGAACTTATAAGAGTTTTCAGCCTGAAAAAATCAACAGGAAATGGCATGTCGAAGATATGGAGCTTCAAAATTTACTCAGTAAAGCGGATAGGCAGCTTGGAAGGCTTGACATGTACTCTGAATATATTCCGAATATTGACCTATTCATCAGCATGCATGTTGCCAAGGAGGCTACGAAGTCAAGTAAGATAGAGGGAACTCAGACAAATATTGAAGATGTTCTGTTGGATAAAGAAGATGTCTCAGTGGAAAAAAGGAACGACTGGGAAGAGGTACAAAATTATATTGATGCTTTGAACAATGCTGTAATGTCACTTAAAGATCTGCCGTTTTCAACGCGGCTTATTAAACAGGCTCATAAGATTTTGCTTCGAGGTGTCAGGGGGGAGCATAAACAGCCCGGAGAGTTTAGAAAAAGCCAGAACTGGATCGGGGGAGCTTCATTGAGCGATGCAGTTTTCATTCCTCCTGTACATACTTCTGTCAACGAGCTGATGGGTGATCTGGAGAAATTTGTTCATAACAGCGAAATCTTTTTGCCGGACCTGTTAAAAATAGCATTGATCCATTATCAGTTCGAGACGATTCATCCCTTCCTTGACGGTAACGGAAGAGTCGGAAGGTTATTGATCCCGTTGTACCTTGTGGAAAAAGCGATATTAAAGAAACCGGTTATGTACCTGTCTGACTATCTAGAGAGAAACAGAATGCTTTATTACGACAATCTTTCAGTCGTAAGAGAAAAAAACAATATTACTCAATGGTTCAAATTCTTTCTTGTAGGCATAATAGAAACATCAAAGAACGGAATAGAGACATTCGATAACATCCTTAAATTGAAGAAGAAAGTAGAACTTCAGGTTCAGAGTCTCGGATCAAGAGCACCTTCAGCATTAAAAGTGATCGAAAACCTGTACGACCGACCGTTAATGGGATCAGCCAAAGCGGCGGAAGTCACCGGACTGTCATTACCCAGCGTATATAAACTTATTGGCGACCTTGAGAATCTTGGAATATTGAAAGAAATAACAGGCGGGAAAAGAAAAAGAATTTTCGTCTTCGATGAGTATTTGAAATTGTTTTAGCACATCTCACACCCCATATTCTGCATTTCGTCGGACTTTTGTTTGAACGACTCCGGTTCTGTGTTAAATTACCGGTGTAATTGAAATAAACTTAAAAGCGAAGGAGCACAAAATGAAGAACTATAAAGAAAACAATATAAAATCTGAAGAAAGAAAAGAAGTAGCTAAAGTTGATATGAGATTTAAATTCAGACAGTCAATGTTCAGACTTCAGAGACATCTCATCTAAACGCGGAGAAAACACCTTCTCATAACTCACTCCTCCTCAACGAAAGCCCCTCACTCAAGGGGCTTTTTTATTATTTAAAAAAGTTATATTAGCCTTTGTAATTGAACTGCTTTTAGTTTATATTTATAAGTTAATTGAAACAGAAGAAACCGGAGAAAAAATTGGGAAGAAGAATAGTGACCTATACGGGAAGGACGATCAAAACCGGAATTACTTTCGGAACAGCCCTTGCCATAGCCATCTCATGGTCCGTTAACCAGTCGGTGATATGGGCGATCATTCACGGAATATTTTCCTGGCTGTATGTGATATATTTCGTCCTTACAAGATAATGCGTTCTCTGTCCGTAAATACGGTATCACTTCTGATATGGTCTCTGGCCGTACTTTTTCTTTCATCCTGCACCCCGGTCGTTCACGATCCGTCGGTCAGAACTTCCGTTTTTGCTGAATCCGGTCGGTCAATGAATCTTTCGGAGATCAGAACTCTTATAAGTTCAGGGCACTATGCGGTTGCCGAAAAAGAACTTGTCAGTGCGGCAAAGAACAATCCTGATAACCCGCTTTACAGAAAGTATTTGGGAATGCTGTATTTTAAAACTGCGAATTATCAGATGGCGGAAAATTTCATAAGATCTGCTTTTGCTCTCGAACCCGAAATGATCGGGAAAGGAGACAAGAATGAATGGTTCGATGCCTACTATATACTTACTGCATCCATGATAAGACAAAATAAGCTCAATTCGGCAGCCTCGCAAATGAATTATATCAGTGATCCTTCGGAGCTTGATCATGAAAAAAGAATCATGTACGAACTGCTGTGGACAGAATTTGATTACAGAAGCAAGAACTTTAATTATGTGGAAACAAGGGCGAAGAATCTTTTGAGAGAAGAGACTCTTGAAAATGAGCAGAGACTGAATCTTTACTATATTCTCGCAGTTTCAATGATAGGTATGGGAAGGATAGATCCTGCTCTTGATGCAGCAATATTTCTTATACTTAACGACACGGAATACAAATATACCAGAAGGACCAAAAGACTTCTTGACGGCATAGTTGACAATGCCGACGAGGCTGTTCTCGAAGAACTCAGATCCAAGATCGCTGATGCTTACAGGGAACTTGCCGTGAGGTCGGAAGACAATGTAAATCTTCTTGAACGAATCCTTGTGGCGATAAATACTCTTGAAAATTCTGCGCTGAGCGTGGAAATGCGCGCTCCTGTCCAGGACAGATCGTATATCACCAAGGTTAAACTTTTCACCGACAGGGATGTTACTTCGGTTTATCTGACCTCGAACGATACTATTTTTTACGAGAATCCGCCGATGTTCGACGGAAGGACATTAACTCTGAGGATTCCCGACAAGAAGATAAATTCAAACTATGATTTTATAAAATCTCTTCCAGGTTCGGGAATTGACACTGTCGAGTGGAATTCGGAATCGGATACTCTCATTTTCAAGGTGAATCTGACTTCTAATTTAAACATAACCCTCGAAAGATCATCAGGCGAAGTTTTTGAAAGATACGGAGATATGGAAGACAGATTTTCCCTTAAAATAGATGTTTACCTGCCCGAGCAGCTGACAACATCCGTTGTACAGTTGCCTGATGTTCTGGACGACAGATATACAATAGTGCTTGATCCGGGACACGGGGGAGACGATCCGGGTGCTTTGAGCGTTCTGAGGAAAAATGACGGCTCAGTTTACACCGAAAAAGAAATGAATCTGCTTTTGTGCCGGCTTTTGAAAAAATTCCTTGAGGATAACGGATATAGAGTGTTTCTTACCAGGGACGGAGATTATTATCCGAGTCTGCATGAGAGAAACAGGATAGCACAGAACAGAAATGCGGACATGTTCCTTTCTGTTCACCTGAATTCAGCATCACCCGTCAACAGGAGGTTCTGGCAGACGGACAGGTATTACGGCGCCGAGATGATCGTGAGAGAATCTTTGGGGCAGATGCCCGAATTCATAAATTTTCAGCAGTCTAATCTGGCTGACTGGCGCAGGCAGCGCGAAAAAGCGCTTGAAGATCACAAAAAACTGTCTGCGATAATGTCACGCACAATACCCGATGCACTCCACAGCCCGTTCAATAAAAGAAGAAATATAGTTAAAAGGAACCTGATGATATTTTCGGGAATGACGATACCGCATGCGCTTATTGAAGCTGGTTTTATCATAAACAACAATAATCTGGAATACCTTCTGACCGAAAGAGGTCAGAATGCTCTTTTCAGAGGGATATTGAACGGCATAGAAGAATTCAGAAAGCAGGGCGGGTAACAAAATGCAGGAACTTGTAAAGCTGCTGAAGGATCGCGGACTTAAAATATCGGTAGCCGAAAGCTGTACGGGCGGAATGTTCATGTCGGAACTGACATCCGTGCCCGGAGCAAGCGAAGTTTTTTCATGCGGCTATGTGACATATTCGGACATAAGCAAAATCAGGATACTGGGCGTCAACCCCCATACATTAGCCGTATATGGTGCCGTATCTGAAGAAACCGTAGAGGAAATGCTGGAAGGACTTCTGGCAGAGACCGAAGCCGGCATAGTTTGCGCCATTTCCGGAATAGCAGGCCCTTCGGGAGGAACCGCAGATAAACCTGCCGGAACCGTATTCGCCGGTTTTTGTATAAGAGGAAGTTTGGTTAAGAAAACGGAAAGGTTTAATTTTGCAGGTGACAGGGATCAAATCAGAAGAGCATCTGTAAAAGAACTGTCGGGAATGATAATAAAAGAGATTGGGGCTGTAAATTGATAAAAGAAAGGATCAGAACATATTTTGTTTCTGATATGCATCTTAAATTCGACAGATCAAAGACGACTCTGGAAAGAAAGAGAAAGTTTGCCGGTTTCCTTTCCTCGCTTCCTGAAGATACGAAAGAGATAGTTTTGCTTGGCGATATTTTTGATTTCTGGTACGAGTGGAGATATGTAGCGCCGTCATATCATTTTGATCTTTTCTGTCTCTTCAATAAGCTTATAAACTCAGGTATAAAGATCACTTATGTTGCAGGAAATCATGATTTTATGCTTGGAAGATTTTTGAAAGAAGAAGTGGGTATAGAATGTGTTCAGGATGAAATTGTTATAAAGCACGGAAAGATTAAAATATGGGCATCACACGGGGACGGCCTTGCAGAATCTGACAAGGGGTACAGGTTTATGAAGAAAGTGCTGAGATCCGGGATTTGCAATTTTTTATTCAGAACCTTTATTCATCCCGATCTTGCGGTTAAGATAGCGAACATTGCTTCAAAAACGAGCAGAAAACACAGAAAAATCTGTAAAACCGCCATAAATGAGTATCTGGATTTTGCTGCAGGAAAACTGGCTGAAGGATATGATGCCGTTATTACCGGACACAGGCATTTGCCTCAGAGAACAGTAACGGAAAATGGCGTATTTGTAAACACGGGTGACTGGATGAAGCATTTCAGTTACGCTGTTTTTGACGGAAAAAAAATCAGTATCGGAAAATATGATGACAAAGAAGAAAACAACAGCAGGTAAGAAAAACAGCACAAATACAGCAAAAAAAACAGCTGTCATGAAATATTTTATTATATTCAGCTCAATTCTGGCATCTGTATCAGCGCTGGCTTTCCTTGTGCTTTATATATACATATCGTCACTTTTTGAGGATCTGCCTAAATTTGAAAGACTTGCAAAATACGAACCGAACCTGATAACAAGAACCTATTCCGCAGACGGCGTTCTTATAAAAGAATTTTTTACCGAGAACCGCAGCCCTGTAAATCTTGACAGTATTCCGGAGCATGTTGTCCATGCTCTGATATCAACAGAAGACAGAGAGTTTTATAATCACTGGGGGTTCAACTCCAGAAGAACCGCATACAATGCCTTCATGGCTGTTCCCAGAAAATTTAGAGGTCAGAACATTCAGGGTGCGTCCACGATCACCCAGCAGCTGGCCAGAAATCTTTATGATGAGGTCGGGTTCAAAAAGGATCTCGAAAGAAAACTCAGAGAACTTCTGACATCTGTCCAGCTTGAGAGAATGTATTCAAAAAATGAGATACTCGAAATGTATCTTATGCAGTGTATGTTCGCCGAAGGCACTTACGGGATACAGTCTGCATCGAGGAGAGTGTTCGGAAAGAGTTCTTCCGATCTTAAGATCGAGGAGAGTGCTCTTCTGATTGCACAACTGAAAGCACCTGCTCATTACAGTCCTTTCCGAAGACCCGAACGGGGTATAGCAAGAAGGAACCTTGTTCTTTATAACATGTATCAGATGGATTTTCTTTCCAGAGCTGAATACGATTCGCTCCGCAATATTCCGCTTGCTGTCGCTGAACCTCACCGTGCAGATGACGGTATAGCTCCGTATTTCACCGAGCATGTGAGACAGAAACTAAGAGACAACAGAACAGCATGGGGAGTGAATTATCTCAGGGACGGACTTACGGTTCACACCACTATAGATACAAGAATACAGGCTGTTGCCGATTCGATGGTCAAAAAACATGTCGAGATTCTCAACAGGGAAACAAGGAACAGGTTTGTCAGGGACAGATCGTGGGGACTGCGAAAATATGTGAGGGATAATTACGATTCCACAAGATGGGAATTCAAGATGAAGGATACTGAAATGCTTGATTCTCTTGTAAATGAAAAACTTAAGCCCCAGGTAGCACTTATAGCCATGAATCCGTCTGACGGCAACATCCTGGCGATGGTCGGGGGAACGGATTTTTCACAGTTCAAGTTCAACACAGCTTTACAGGCATGGAGGCAGCCGGGGTCAATATTCAAGCCGATCGTTTATCTTGCAGCCATAGATAACGGATATTCGCCGGCGACAAAACTTATAAATCAGCCTGTTGTCGTCATGATGCCGGACGGTTCAAGATGGCAGCCCAGCAATTATGATACGGAAAATATAGGGGGATATATTTCGCTCAGAGAAGCGCTGACACATTCGCTCAATCTTATATCGGTCAGGCTGATAATGGAGCTGGTAAATCCGCGTGAAGTTGTTTCTTATGCAAGAAAGGTGGGTATAAATACCAGACATCTGCTTGCCGTGAACTCGATAGCACTGGGTTCCGGAGCGATGAGGCCGATCGATATTCTCACTGCGTATTCGACACTCGCGAACAAGGGTACCCGGATCGATCCGCTTGACATACTCAGAGTGGAGGACAAGAACGGCAATCTGATCGAACAGAATTTTCCTGTAAGGACGGGCGCTGTCTCGCCGGAGAGTGCTTACCTGATAACATCGATGATGGAGGATGTGGTCAACAGCGGTACGGGAAGAAGACTGAGGTGGCAGAATAATTTCAGGCATCCCGTAGCCGGCAAAACCGGTACGACGAATGATTTTACCGACGCGTGGTTCTGCGGATACACACCGAAGATCGCCGTGGTGGTCTGGGTGGGTCTTCCGGATCAGAGATTCAAGCTCGGACACGGGGCTACAGGCAGTAATACGGCACTTCCTTTGTGGGGTGATTTTATCGCCGAAGTTTACAGAAAGATGAGATGGCAGGGCGAACCTTTTGAAATTCCCGAAGGGATATTACAGC
>SLFX01000009.1 GCA_007124045.1 Candidatus Delongbacteria bacterium
AGTTATTGAAATCTATTTTGCATACCCCTCTAATTCCGTAGAACATTTCTACGGAGTTTCCCGGGTCTGATTCAGAGGTAACATTTGATTCGTAACCTGCAGACCAGTTACGGATAGTCGCCCTGAATGTTACATTTTCGAGCATTTGTGAAGTGAATTCGTTGCCGCCATGGTCTATCATACCCCAAGTGACCATGAACATTTCTTCGACAAAATTATCCACCGTCCAGGCTGATCCTCCTCCCGAGCCGGTTCCGTACCATGCATCAAGACCAATGATCACATCTTCATCATCCTGAATATCCCCAAGAACACCTTCAAAATGAAGATCGTAGTAACCAAGCCCGAAGCTGTCGTGAATTACCTCCAGATTAAATGTTTCACCTGCAGATGGCAGAGTGTCAAAATCATACAGATCAAAGCGGATCGCTGAAGCCAGTTCTTCGTATTGTATATAGCCGGATTTTGAAGAGTTCTGGTCGACAGTATCATTTTCTCTGCCGGTTATCCACGCTTTGAAAGTTACTCTGTTGTACGGAGATTCGGTAAAATCAAAAATATCTCCGTTATGGTTAACAAGTCCGATGTAGATGTTTCTTTCCGGATAATAAAAATCCGCCCAGCTGCTTAACGGATCGCCAGAACCTGCAATGCCAAGATCTTCAAATCCGAACTGATGTAAACCGTCAGCGTTTTGAGGTATGATCCAGGAGGCATACGCTTCGCGCCAGAAAGCTTTAGTTTCCGGATTATGGTTTTTTACGAGCAATTTCAGTTCATCACCGGATCTCCATTCCCAGTCAGTGAAGTTAGAGAAATCAATTATACAGACTCCCCTTTCGCCTTCGTACACTTCGACTGAATTGCCGGGTGATGTTTCTGAGGAAACAGAAGAGTTATATCCGCTCCCGAAATTTGAAATTCGCGCACTGAATGTTACATTTTCGAGCATTTGTGAAGTGAATTCGTCGCCGTTATGGTCGATCATTCCCCATACGACATTCAGTGTTTCTGCGGAGCAGACAGTGAACGACAAAGCGATCGCTGCAGCCAAAAACAATCTTTTCATACCAGACCTCCTTAAAAAATAACACATATCTCTCCCGAAAATCAATATAATAAGATATGGTTTGAAAAACAAGAAAAAAGTGCGGCAGGTTTTACTTTGATGACCTCAAAAGTTTTCTGAAATACCCGTTGGAGAATGCGGCGAGATAGCCTTTTTTGAGTATTGATCCGACTTCTTTTCGGGAAATTTTGTATGTCTCATTCGTTTTTATAAAATCCTCGAGATCGTTTTTTATCCCGTTAAGAGTGGCATAGGCGAGAGCGACGGGCCAGATGCAGAACAGTCTTATCCGCCACAGTCTTGCAGGTATGGATTCTATGTAGGTGATTGCGGCTTTGAGGTGATCTTCAGCCCTGTTTATGAGTTCATTATATATAAGGACTATCTCTTCTTTTCTTGCCGATCCGAAAAAATCGTCCAGAGTTATGTTGTGTTTGTCGAGAAGCTCTTTTGGTATAAAGCATCTTCCCTCGGTAAAATCCTCTCTTGAATCTTTGATGATATTTACATACTGCAGGGCCTTTCCGAAAGCTATACCGTTTTCCGACATGATCTTTTTTATTTCTTCGGGGACCCTGAACCGTTCAAGGGTAAACAGTTCCGAAAGCAGTTCTCCGACGGTTCCGGCTACATAATAGGTGTATTCCTCCAGTTCTTCTATAGTCGAAAGCTGAACTTTCGGGTTGTCCGAGCCGAAAGCGTATTTTTTCATACCCCCGGCCATTTCAACAGTCCATTTCCGGATATGCTTCTGTACGGGCGTGGGGAATGTTTCGATGCATTCGAATATACTGAAAGCGTTTTCCAGAATGATTTTTTCAAAAGGTTTTATGTCGGATGTTTTTGCTATATCGCTGAATATATCATTTTCTTTGTTAAACTTCGAAGGATCATCTATGCAAATTATCGCCTGATCGAGAGCGCTTTTCTTTATTTCCGCAGTTATATCGTAAGCATCCTCCAGAGTGTCAAGCAGACGGCAGATAAGGTAAGAGTGTCCGATATAGAAATGAAGGTCTTTCGGAAGCGCTTTTATGGAAGGATAGAAAGTCCTGGAAACCTCTTTCAGCCAGATGTTTCTGTTGCGGGCAAATTCCCCGTTATAGAATTTCAGATCAGGCATCGGCTGTTTTCGCGGCAGTTTCGACAAGCGAACTGACGAAGGCATCAACATCGCTTATATGGTGGTTTTTACAGCATTCCTCAACTGTTGCGAACTTCAGCATGTCGCACCCGAAGCACCTCATCCTGTTTTTTATAAAAACCTGTCTGGTTTGCGGATGTCTTGTGAAAATTTCCTGAACCATTGCATTTTTGCCGATTGACTCCATATATTCCTCCATGCGTTTTAATATAAAAATTTTGAAGCCGCAACAATAGCGGCCGTTTCAGCTTTCAGTGTTCTTTTATTCAGCTTTAACGGAATCATCCTCCGTTCTTTCATTTCGTCTATTTCGTTACCGTCGAACCCGCCTTCGGGTCCTATTACGAGCAGGATGTTTCCTCTTCCGGATTCCTCAGGAACGGACTCGCCGTTAATGTCGGCAAAATATTTTCTGTCGAACCCGTTCATCGAAAGGACATCTCCGAATGTTAGAAGTTCGCTTATTGCGACATCCCTGACTCCGCCGCACTGTTTCAGGGCGGAAACCATTGAAGGATGAAGAGATTTGGTGTTCATTTTTGGAAATGAGGTTCTTTTTGAGACGAAAGGTATCAGTTGCCTGATGCCCAGTTCAGTGAGTTTTTCGGTCAGGAGTTTCATTTTGGAGATTTTATTAAGCATAGAAACGGCGACAAAGATATTAATGTCATTATATTCAGTATCACCATTCTTCTCCCGGGAAGGCATTAGGACAAACGATTTTCTGGAACATTCGACTACCGAGCAGATAAATGCGGATCCTGTCCCGTTTATCAGACATACCTCTTCGCCGGGTCTGATCCTGAGGCTTGAATAAGCATGGCTGATCTCATTCTGATCCTCTATCGAAATGCTTGTGCCGCACCTGATGTCCGTATTGGCGTAAAAAGTTTCCAACACACCTCCATAACAACAGGAATATAATGCTTTTAACCCCGAAAGGTTATGATTAATTCCGCATTTTATACTGGTGCCTCGGACCGGGGTCGAACCGGTACGGGGTTTGAGCCCCGCTGGATTTTGAGTCCAGTGCGTCTGCCAATTCCGCCACCAAGGCAATTTCAGTCGGCAAGATAAAAAGATATCTGCTTATTGTCAAGACTGAAAAAGCACCTTTTTACTTGCTTTTGAACATAAGGTTGGTTATTTTGTTACAAAAAGTGATGGAGGTTTTGATTATACAATGAAACTGGACAGAAATATTATTATTATTACGGGTGTTCTATTATCTGTTTTTATCATTTCCTGCACAGGGGACGGTATAACAGCATCGGGAAATAATCCTCCTGTCTGTAATATCGTATATCCGGCCAACAATGAGGCTTTTCTGGCCGGCAGGGATATAGAGGTGCTGGTAAATGCATCTGATTCAGACGGGATAGTGACTGAGGTAAAATTCTATTTTGACGGGCAACTTGTATGCAGTGATTCTCTGGCTCCATACGAGTGTGTTATCGGAACCGCCGGTTTTGAAGGCGGTGATTATCTTCTGAAAGTTACTGCATTTGATAATGACGGAGGGAGTGCATCAAGAGAAGCGAATATTCGTATTGTTGAACTTGAGGATGCCCGAATTTGGGTAGCATCTCCGCTAAGGGACATCAGGATGGTAACAAATGATAAAACGAGTGTTGACATAACAGAGGTATTCGATATTTATCCGAGGAGCATGGGGGGTATCACAGTAGATCATGCTTCGGGAAATACCTCAATGCTTCTTAGCGGACTGAGTCAGGATCCTTCCACCTGGCGAATATATCTCGAGATAGAGTCCCGAAACAACACGGGCGTATCTTTTATATCAGTGACCGCGGAGTGCGAAGCAGGAACAGCCGCATATACTCTGATAGTTAAAATCGACGATCCGTCATATCAGATTTTCGAAGCAGGAAACTTCTATAGTTTCAGTCCTGAAAACTCATTCGGTAAAGAGGGAGAATGGGCATCGGCCGTGAATTTCGACCTCGGTAGTAATGAATACGAACTCATCGAGCTTGAGTTCGGGTATATTTATTCCGGAAGTGCAGAGTGGAAGATCGTCGAATTTGACGGGACTATCGGAACCGATCCTATAGGGGATCTGCACGGCACCGAATCATTTACTGGTGGAAAAACATCTTACGGCGGGCACGGAAAGTCGTCCCTCATGACAGGAAGTGTTGCACTTGTTTTCAAAACGGAGAACAATTTTATGGCAATGGACCCTTCCGGGTCAGGAAGAATGTCCTGGATATGGTCAGAAAGCTCAGGATGGACAAGGCCGGAATTGATATCGCCTGACTATTCAGGAGCATGGTATATACGCATGGTAGTCAAGGACATCGCTACGGGAAAGCAATTAGTGATAGAGACATAGTTAAACTTAAAAAATAATGTAAATCAAGGAAGGTTAAATGACAGCAAGGATAGGAATAGCGGGTTGCGGGCATCTTGGCAAACTCCATGCAAAAATGCATACGATGCTTACAGGAATTTCAGAACTTGCCGGAGTTTATGATATTGATCCGGCCGCTGCGGCAAAAGCTTCTGAACTTAACGGCTGCAGAATTTTTGAAAAACTCGAGGATATGTTTCCGTTTGTTGACGGGGTGGTGATCGCTGTAGCAACTCAGGCTCACTATGAAGTTGCGAAAAAATGTCTTGAGTCCGGAAAGCCCGTATTTATTGAAAAGCCGATAACAGCGACAGTCGAACAGGGACGCGAGCTTGTTGAACTGGCCGCGAAAAAGGGACTGATAATACAGGTCGGGCAGATCGAGAGATACAACCCCGCTTTCGCCCAGCTGGAAGATTTAAGGATCGAACCGAAGTTTATTGAAGCGCACAGACTTGCTCCGTTCAATCCGAGAGGGGCAGATGTGTCTGTTGTCCTGGATCTGATGATCCATGATCTTGACCTCATACTGAGTCTCGTAAGATCAGATATTGAAACTATTGATGCATCCGGTGTTGCTGTTATCACAGACACTACCGATATTGCGAATGTAAGAATAAAATTCAAAAACGGCGCCGTCGCCAATCTTACCGCTTCGAGAATGAGTCTGAAGAAAATGCGCAAATTCAGGATTTTTCAGAAGGAAAAATATCTTTCGCTCGATCTGGACGCCGGTACCGCCGATATCTTCTATCTCGCGGAAAAGGATGATCCCGTAACGGGAGGAATTCCGGTAGGTAATCTTGACTATGTGAACAAAAAGATAGTATATTCAAAAAAAGACAGGATCGAGATCAACGCTCTTCTGGAGGAGAACAGGGATTTTGTAGAGTCAATATTAAACAATAAGCCTGTCAAAGTAACGGGAAATGACGGGCTTAAAGCCCTGATCGCAGCAGAAAGCGTCCTATCGGGAATTGCTAATCAGAACAAAGGCTTGTAACTATGGAATGGTTTTCAGTAGAAGTAGATGTCAGGGACGAGATAATCAAAGATATCCTTACCGAATTTGCTTTTTCGATAGGATGTAAAGGTATAGAGGATCTGGACGAGACCACTTTCGAGGACAGAACGGGACTCAGGCTTTTTTTTGAGGAGGACGAAGACGCCGTGATGATAATTAACTCACTCAGGCTTTTTTTTGAGGAGAACGGTCATGAATTACCGGAAATGAGTTCTGAAAAAATACCGGAGGCCGATTGGAGAGAAGAGTGGAAAAAGACCTATTCTCCTGTCAGTGCGGGAAAATTTCTGGTAGTACCGGCATGGCAGACTGTGGAAACAGACAAAATTAAGATTCTTATCGAACCCAAAATGGCATTCGGAACAGGAACTCACGAGACCACCAAGCTGATGCTTGAAGAGATCAGTAAACACGATATGACGGGACTGAATGTTTTTGAAGCCGGTTCGGGTTCGGGAATACTTTCCATTGCGTCAGTTAAAATGGGTGCATTGAGCGTGACTGCTGTGGATATCGACGAGGAAAGTTACGACAACTGCAAGGAGAACGCGCACCTGAACAGGGTTGATATGAGAATACACACAAAATACACCACACCCTCAGACTATGAGACCGCCGGCCTATATGACATCGTTCTCGCGAACATAAACAGAACTGTACTGGAGGAGCTTTTGCCGTCATTCAAAAAGATCGTCAGATCTGACGGAATGATAATTCTTTCGGGTATTCTTGTGGACGAAAGCCAGAAAATTTATAAAAGAATACATGACCTTGGCGGGCTTGTAATTGACGGTTATTACGAAATGAACGAGTGGTGTCTGATAAGAATTCTAAAAAGATGATCCGGTTTTTTGAGAATGTAAATGAATAAAATTTCATTTGATTTAATTATATGAAAAGCATAAATTAATTCTCTCTGATAAAGAGACGCGCGACTTAAAGCTGTTTAAAATAAACCAAGGAGAAATGTTCATGTCAAACATCGGCTCGTACGAAGAAAGAATCAAGGATTTCAGTTGGGAAGTTGCTGAAAAGGAACTGGACTACAAACCCGGTGATGTGATTAACATCGGCTGGCACTGTTCGGACAGAAACTGTCTGAAAGGAAAAGGCGATAAACTTGCTCTTATCTGGGAAGGATTGGGCGGAGCAGAAAAGAAATACACATTTAACGACATAAGACTTGCAAGCAACACTATCGGGCATCACCTGAGAAGCCTCGGGATAAAAAATGAGGACAGGGTCTGCCTTTTCATGGACAAGATACCTGAACTATATCTCAGTTTTCTCGGCGTTTTAAAGATAGGCGCGATCGCACAGCCTCTTTTTTCAGCCTTCGGCGACGAGTCTCTGCATGTAAGGCTCGATAACGCTCAGACTAAAGCTATTATCACTCAGAGAAAACATGTCGGCAAGGTCAGAAGGATACTTGAGCAGATGCCTTACCTTGAGCATATAATCATCGTTGACCACGACGGCAAAAAACCTTTAAAGGAAAGAGAGACCGTTTTTGATCTGGAAAACGCGGAAAAGATCGATGAATTCGAATTTTTCCCAACGAAAGCTGAATCGCCTTCAGTACTGCACTACACTTCAGGAACTACAGGTCAGCCAAAAGGCGTAAAACATGTCCACTATTCGATCATGTCGCAGTACCTGACAGCAAAATGGGTGCTTGACCTTCAGGACACTGACATTTACTGGTGTACGGCCGATCCGGGCTGGGTGACAGGAACATCATACGGGATAATCGGACCGTGGAGTCAGGGTATCACGCAGTGCGTGCTGGATACAGGTTTTTCAGCCGAGTCATGGTACAAGTTCATCGAAAAGAATAAAGTGACCATGTGGTATTCTGCGCCCACAGCCATAAGGTCGCTGATGAAAGCCGGTGACGAACTGGTGATGAAGTACGACCTGTCTTCACTACGACATCTCGCCAGTGTGGGCGAACCGCTGAACGCCGAAGCGGTCATCTGGTCGGAAAAAGTTTACGGAAAACCGTTCTACGATACTTACTGGCAGACCGAAACAGGCTCGATGATGCTAACGAACTATCCCGGAATGAAGATAAAGCCCGGTTCAATGGGTAAGCCGTTCCCGGGTATCACTGCAGCTGTGCTTGAAGAAAAAACTTTCGAACCGATAACAGAACCGAACAAGCCCGGACTTATAGGTTTTAAGCCCGGCTGGCCGGCCATGATGAGGGCTTACTGGAACAACGAGGAGACATACAGTAAAAAGTTTGTGAACGGATGGTATCTGCCGGGCGACAAATCAACAATTGATGTTGACGGCTACTACTGGTTCGTAGGCAGGGACGACGATGTGATCAATACAGGAGGTCATCTTGTAAGCCCGTTTGAAGTGGAATCGGCACTTCTCGAGCACGATGCTGTGGCTGAATCTGCTGTTGTTGCAAAACCCGATGAAGTGAACATGGAAGTTGTCAAAGCCTTCGTTACTCTCAATCCAGGATTCGTGGCAAATGACGACCTTGAACTTCAGATCATGAATTTTATCAGAAAGAAACTGTCCCCTCTCGCCATGCCTCAGGAAATTGAATATATGGAAAAACTGCCCAAAACCAGAAGCGGCAAAATAATGAGGAGAATGCTCAGGGCAAAAGAATGGGGTCAGGACATCGGCGATACTTCAACGCTTGATGACGAATAAACAAACAAATAGAATAAAACCAAAACAGGGAGAATCAAAATGGAAGAAATGAAAGACATCGTACTTGAGTATGTAATAAACGAATATCTTGAGGACGAAGACGAGGAATTGTCTTATGATACTCCGCTTATTTCAGGCGGCATCGTGGATTCATTCTCAATGGTTTCTTTGAAGAGATTTCTTGAGAACAAGTATAAGATATCCATTCCGGACGACAAGGCAACTCCGGAAGCTTTCGATTCGGTAACCAAGATATGTACGCTCGTAAACGAATTTTTAAATTAGGGGGGCGTAATGGCTTACAGCGATAAGATCAGAGGAATCTATAACGAATCCCTTAACGAGATCAGAGAGAAAGGTATATTCAAGCAGGAGAGGTTTATCCATTCTTCGCAGGCTGCGGATATCGAAGTTGAATTCCCGACAGGTTCAGAGCTTAAAAAAGTGATCAACATGTGTGCTAACAACTACCTGGGACTTTCAAGTCATCCTGATGTGATAAAAGCGGCACACGAAGGTCTCGACACAAGAGGCTACGGAATGTCTTCTGTCCGTTTTATCTGCGGAACCCAGGATATTCACAGAGAGCTCGAAAAAAAGGTCACCGAATTTCTAGGGACTGAGGATACCATTCTCTTCCCGTCCTGCATGGACGCGAACGCCGGTGTTTTCGAAGCTATTTTGACCAAAGACGATGTGATGATATCCGACAGACTGGTTCACGCTTCGATAATTGACGGTATCAGGCTTGCTCCGGCTGAGCACGACACTTTCAAGCATTCCGATATGGCTCATCTCGAGCAGAAACTTCAGCTCCACGCCGACAAGAGACACAAAGTCGTGATAACCGACGGTGTGTTTTCCATGGACGGTGACACGGCGAAGCTTGACGAAATGGTTGCACTCTGCGAAAAATATGATGCAATGCTTTTCGTTGACGAATCGCACTCATCGGGCTTTATCGGTAAAACAGGTAGAGGTACCCACGAAAAATGCGGTGTAATGGGTAAAATAGACATCATAACCACAACTTTCGGAAAAGCTCTCGGAGGAGCATCGGGCGGATGTGTATCGGGCAGAAAAGAGCTCGTTGAAATGTGCCGCCAGAAAGCAAGACCCTACCTTTTCTCGAACACAATAGCCCCAGTGGTCGTTTCAGGAGTCAACACAGTACTCGATATTCTTTCAAAAAGCACCGAAAGAAGAGATAAACTTGAAAAGAATACCGAGTTCTGGAGAAAAGGTCTAACCGAAGCAGGATTCGTTCTGAAAGAAGGCGACACTCCTATAGTTCCGGTAATGCTTTTCAACGCAAAACTTTCTCAGGATTTCTCGAAAGACCTGTACAACGAAGGTATTTACGCGATAGGTTTCTTCTTCCCCGTTGTTCCTCAGGGACAGGCGAGGATCAGAACTCAGATATCGGCAGGGCACGAAATGCACCATCTGGAAAAAGCCCTTGAAGCTTTTATCAAAGTCGGCAAGAAGTACGATATCCTCGGAAAGACCAAGCAGGAAATAATCGCAATGTACGGCAAGTAGTTTTTGCCGCAAGCAGAATAGTTAAAACCTCAGGACTAATTTAGTTCTGAGGTTTGTGTTTTAATAAAAAATGTATTAAATTACTTTCAGTAATAACTTACGGGGTAATAAGTTGTCATTTGATAAAAGCATGAAGAATTACTATCTCGGTCAGATAGACCAGATAAGGGAGAGCGATCTTTTCAAAAGCGAAAAATATATTTACACATCTCAGTCGTCCTGCATTAATGCCCGGGACAACAGCGGGAATAAAACAGAGAACATCATAAATATCTGCGCGAATAATTACCTCGGTATGTCTGATCATCCCGAAGTAATAAAAGCGGCAAAAGATACTTTAGACACCCGGGGCTACGGGATGTCTTCTGTCCGCTTTATCTGCGGAACCCAGGATATTCACAAGGAGCTTGAAGAAAGAATGTCGGGTTTTCTCGGAACAGAGGATACAATACTCTATTCTTCAGCTTTCGATGCAAATCTGGGAGTTTTCGAAGCTCTGCTCGATGATGAGTGTGCCATTTTTTCCGATTCGTTAAATCATGCTTCGATAATTGACGGAACAAGACTTTGTAAGGCGAAAAAGATAAGATATGCCAACAACGACATGGACGATCTTCAGGTAAAACTCGAAGAGGAAAAGGGTGCGAAAATAAAGCTGATAGTTTCGGATGGCGTGTTCTCAATGGACGGTATAGTCGCCAAAGTCGATCAGATATGCGAACTCGGCAGAATGTATAAGGCGATCGTAATGATAGACGATTCTCATGCAACGGGGTTTATCGGTAAAACAGGCAGAGGCACTCATGAACTTAAGAACTGTATGGACAGGGTCGATCTCATAAGTACAACTTTCGGAAAAGCTCTCGGCGGAGCTTCGGGGGGATGTATTTCAGGAAGAAAGGAACTGATCACTATCCTGAGGCAGAGATCAAGGCCGTACCTGTTCTCAAATTCTATCTCCCCTTCGGTTGTAGGAGGTGTTTTAAAAGTTCTGGATATGATCGGAAAAAGCACTGAGCTTAAGGATAAACTGGAGAGAAATACCAATTTTTGGAAAAAGGGTTTGACCGATGCGGGTTTTATACTTACAAAATCCGACAGTCCTATAGTTCCCGTAATGCTTTTTAACGCAAAACTCGCTCAGGATTTTTCAAAGGACCTTTATGACTGCGGGGTCTTTGCGATAGGATTTTTCTATCCGGTCGTACCGAAAGGAAAAGCAAGAATAAGAACGCAGATCTCTGCCTGTCACACCGCTGAGCAGCTCGAAAAAGCACTCGAAGTGTTCACAAAAGTCGGGAAAAAATATGGCATCCTCGGAAAGAACAGGGAAGAAATCATAGAAATGTATCCGATATCAGACAAATTATAGCAGGACAAGATGGAACCCGGAAACAAGATAAACGACAGATATGAGATCATCAGACTGCTTGGTGAAGGAGGGATGGGGAATGTATACCTTGTAAAAGATTTCGTGGAAAACCGAATAGTCGCATTGAAACTGATAAAGGAAAAATTCTTTTCAAATAAAGCTGTTGACAGGTTCAAAAATGAATTTAAAATGGTCAGTCAGCTCAAACACAAAAATATTATCAGGGTACATGATCTCGATGTGTACAAAGAGACCGACACCTACTTTTTTACAATGGAGTATGTTGAAGGTCAAAATCTTACAGATGCTTTTCCTGATCTGTCTTACAAAGAAAAGCTTGAAATTCTTCTCCAGATATCAAGAGGACTCAATTATATTCATAACAGGCATATTATTCATTTTGATATAAAGACAGATAATATTTTTCTCATCAGGAGTGAGGCAGGCTACACAGCCAAAATAATGGATTTCGGTCTTGCTAATTTTGCAGAGGATTTTTCAGGAAAAGTCAGAGGAACTCTCGTTTATATTGCACCGGAAGTTTTAATGAAAAAAGATATTGACTACAGAGTTGATCTTTATTCACTGGGAATGGTTATATATTACATTTTTTCCGGAAAACTTCCTTTTGACGAATGTAAGTCCGTCAAAGAGATAATGAAGAAAAAGGTCGGGGAGTCCTTCAAAACCGAACCCGCCTTCGAATCAATCAGCGAAAAGTTCATACAAAATCTCATAAAAGACCTTTGTGCCGCAAGAAAAGAAGAAAGGATTGACAATGCCGCGCAACTCATGCTTTATATAGAAACAGCACTCGAGATGAACATCAAAGAGAGTGAAGAAAGAATTCATGAGCTTTTCAACAATGATTTTTATGACAAGGACGGTTTGCTGAGCGATCTGCAGGACGAATATCTCAATTTCTGTCTCAGAACTGAAAAAAAAACAGGTATGCTGAATACCGTGGTGGCCGAGAACGGCAACGGAAAAACCCAGCTGCTTGAAACACTGAATATAAAATCACAGCTTACCAGACTTCCGTCGCTTTACCTTACTGTTGAAAAAGAAGAAAGTATCGTGAATATTTTTTTCAGGAAGCTGATATTCGGCCTGATCGGATTTCTGGAAAAAAATGAAGAGAGCAGAAATATTTTTATTGAAGCCTGCGATCTTATTGATCAGGAAGGTGCGTTTTTGCAGGATAGGGATATAATATTTAAGACAAGGTCCCTGCTGAAAAAAATATTTGATAATCTTTATGTAAAGCAGTCATTAATGCTGCTTATTGACGACGCGGACAATCTTGAAGGTGCCGGACGGGAACTGATGCTTTTTGTAATGAACCTTGCGGTAACATCTCCGGTTTTTATTGTTATGACCGCGGATATCGACAGAGTGGAATCCGAAAAACTGAGGCTTGATGAATACGAGGACGCTTTTTACCTTTTACCCCCCAAAAGATTTTATATTACTAATCTTAAACCGGAAGGGGTAATAGAGTACATTGCATTTCTTCTTAAGATAAAACCGCAATCTGTAGATGCGGAAATTGTTCCTCATATAATGAAGGAAAGCAACGGGAATCTTTTTTTAATAAAAAGCTATCTGGAGTTTCTTCTCACTCATAAGTATCTGGAAGAGAAAGGAGGATGCTACCAGTTTGAATTTCCCGAAAAGAGAATTAATTACAATTCCAAGATCATTGATATCTATCAGGCAAGATTTTCTAATCTTTCATTGAACGAAAAGTTCATTTTTCTTTTCATTGCCGGGAAATTCGACGAGGGCGCAAGCGTAAGCAAAATAAAAACAATTTTTGATATACAGGATCTTGAAAATATTTTGATTAAGCTCATAAGGATGAGCCTGATAGATTTCAGGATAAAAAGAGGCGATAAATACTATTTTATAAGGAATGAGAATTTTTCAAAAGTAATAAGATCCGTTTCTTCAGCTGACAGGAAGAAATTCTATGACAGACTTACCGAGTACTACGGACGAAAGAAAAAAAGAAGTTTGATAACATATACTTACTGCCTCATAAAATCATCGGCTGAAGGCAAAGTTAAGAAAAAACAGCTGAAGGAAACCATTGAGTACTGCAGAGAAAATAATCTGAATGTGGACAGAAAGAATTTTCTGATATTTTTCTACAAGAGTTTTAAACTTACATCAAAAACGAGCATTCCAATATTACAGGAACTTTATCTGCTGCTGATCTCCATGGGCAGTTTTGACGAATCGTATACCTATTACAATGAACTTTTATCGAACATCAGAATATCAAAGAGATCTCCGGAATATGCACAGATCATATCTGACAGTGTTTGTTTCAGCAGATCGCAGATATCGCTTCACAAAAAATCCGAATATCTAAAGCGGTCCTGTTCGATTTTTCTGTACCTTGGTGACTATGAATCATACCTGAGGGTATTATGTAAAAGACTTACATTTCTCGCCAGGACGGGAAGAATGAGTGTGTGCAGCGATCTCATTGACCGGGAATTATTAAAACGATCCGATCGAATTGACAAAGACACAAAATCAACACTTGAAAGCATAAGGTTTTTTTATAAAAATGCCGGACTTATCCAAAGATCGGAAATATACCTGAAACTGGTTCATATTTATAAATATCTTGAAGCGGACTTTGTTTATCCCGGAGATACACTCGATATCGGAACGGTAATGATTTTTGATATGATAGTTTCCAGGAGAGGTGAAAAGGCTGCCGGACTGTGCAGAAGTTTTTTATCCGACCGGTCCGGAGATCGGAATAAAATCGAAGATCTTACATTCAGTTATATATATGCCAATCTCATGCACAGGGCTGGAAATCTTAGAAGGGCTTACGATGTCTTTTCCGATATAGAGGATGTGTCAGTTAAAAAAAATATCGGTAATAATCTTGTCACGGTAATAGTTGATAAGATAGATGTAATGACGAGCATGAGGAAAAGTTCTCACAAGGTTGCTGCTGAGTTCGATAAGGCGCTGATGCTTGGAAAAAGATTCAAGGATTTTCTCGGTTTGTTCAGGATATACTCAAAGTATGTTTTTCATCTTGTGGGTACCGGCAAGTGGCGCGATGTCGAGATTAATATCCGCTTTGCTATGAACCTTATCAGAAAAGTGTCTAACAGGGACGAGATCAACAGGTTTATTGTAAATTTGATCTACTACCATTATATTATAAAAGACCCGGAAGGATTCTTTTCAATTTTGAGCAGCATAAAAAATATTCATCCTGAGTTGGAAAAATCCAATTCCTTTACCGGAATACAGGAAAGCTCAGAAGTTCTTTTTGGAATGTATTCCAGAGAAAACTCGGAAAAAGTACTTCAGTGTATAGGCTTACCAACTCCCAAACTGATAAAACTTCTTATGATTATGAAATATTTTAATAATTCTCTCAACAATTACGATGAAGGGTTCAGAAATGACATAATCACCATGATTAACGATTTGAAAAAATCATTTAGCGACATGCCTTATCTTCTGGATTATCTGATTGTGCTGGACCTGCTTCTGAATGAGGATTATGTAAACTCGCTAAAAACTACGGTAAAGCTTGGAAAGTACAATTATTCTAAGGGTTATATTTTCGATAGCTATTTTCCGATACTGTCGTCTTATTTTTATTTTAAGAATAGATCATTGTACAGAAATTCAGAGTTCTTTGAAGAGAAACTGAATCTTCTTTCTTCAAGAATTGCTTCAAATATGCCTGCTGAAAAAAGAGACGGGTTTTTAAACAGGTATTGGGTTATCTAGTATTTAAGAACAGGAGGGTGGTAATGGACAAATACAGAGAAAAAATGATAAAGCATAATGCAGATGACATTATATTTGAGTCCGGTCACTATCACTATTTTAACAGCCATAAGACTTTTATTTGCGACGAGTCTCTCGGGTGGAGGCCCCGTGTGGATATGTACGAGTCCGGAGATAATCTTGTTGTTGTGGTGGACCTGCCTTTCATTGATCAGTGTAAGCTGGAGTTTTCTTTCGGAGATGACCGTATCGTAATCAGAGGCTTGAGGGATCAGATAGGTTGCGATAAAAAAAGACATTATCACAAGATGGAAATAGATTTCGGCCCGTTCGAAAGGCTGATCAGTCTTCCTGTGAAAATTGATATAGAGACAATTAAACAATCCTACAAAAAAGGTTTTTTGATAATAACCGCATCAAAAGAAAAATATATTAAGGGGGAACAGTAATGCCTCGAACAAAAAAAAATCAGAATAAAAAAACTTTTGTCATACCGGAAAAACTGCCTATACTTCCCTTGATGAATATGGTTGTTTTTCCTAATGTAATAATGCCTCTCGTTGTAAATGACGAATCTCTTGTCAGGCTTATTAACGATTCTGTAGCCTCTTCAAAAATAGTAGGCATATTTGCAAATAAACCTGATGAAAAGGGTGAGGTCGGAAATAAAGAGATATATAATGTTGGAACAGCTGTTATAATACTCAGGATGTTTAGGGGAGACAGGGACGGTTCGGCAAGGATACTTGTTCAGGGGCTTGGTAGAATTGCCCTGAAAAAGATAGAAAAAGAAGAACCGTATTTGACAGGTTCCGTGGAGCAACTGAAGGAATCAAAAAGTCAGGGATTAAAACTTACAGCCTTACTCCGTTCTGTAACAGAAACTTTTTCTGAGATCATAAGTCTTTCTCATAGTCTGCCAGAAGAACTGAAAATTGCCCTGAATACCATCAAAACACCTTCTAAGGTGGGAGATTTTATAGCTTCAAATCTCAATCTTCCAATAGAAAAGAGGCAAAAAATACTTGAAGAAACAGATATTGAGGAAAGGCTTATTGTGCTGTCATCTTTCCTGAACAAGGAATTAAAGCTACTTAAACTGACATCAAAGATACAGGAAGATGTGGAGGAAGAGCTTGAAAAGGATCAGAAAGACTACTATCTCAGAGAGCAGTTAAGGGCGATTAAAAAAGAGCTTGGTGAAACAGATGAAGAATCTCAGGAACTCGAAGAGCTGGAAAAGAAACTTGCCAAGAAAAAGCTTCCCGAAATAGCCGCCAAAGCAGCAAAACGGGAACTTAAAAGGCTGAACAGGATGTCTTCGGCCTCAAGCGAATACACTGTAGCAAGGACATACCTTGACTGGCTTCTTGACCTTCCCTGGAATGAGGAGGTCAAAGACCGTATAGAAATTCCAAAAGCAAGAGAGATCCTTGATGAAGATCACTATGGACTAAAAGAGATAAAGGAAAGGATACTGGAATATATGGCCGTAAAAAAATTGACCGAGAAAAGCAGGGGCAGTATTTTATGCCTGGTGGGGCCTCCGGGTACGGGGAAAACATCAATTGGAAGGTCGATCGCCAGGGCTATGGGCCGTAAGTTTGTAAGGGCATCGCTTGGAGGTGTAAGAGACGAGGCTGAAATAAGGGGGCACAGAAGAACTTACATAGGTTCTATGCCCGGTATTATCATAAAAAATCTCCGTCAGACTGGTGTAAGAAACCCGGTGATGATGCTGGATGAGGTTGATAAGCTTTCAAGCAGCAATCAGGGCGACCCGTCATCAGCCCTTCTTGAAGCTCTCGATCCCGAGCAGAATTCATCTTTTGTTGATCACTATCTCGATGTCCCGTTCGATCTGTCGAAAGTAATGTTCATAATGACAGCCAACTACACTGAGTATATTCCCGAACCTCTGATTGACAGAATGGAACTTATTGAATTTCCCAGTTATATTCTTCAGGAAAAAGTTTCTATTGCAAAAAATTATATCGTGAAAAGGCAGATAGATCAGAACGGACTTAACAGTAAGGATATAAAGTTTACCGACAAAGCAATTGAGTTTATTGTTCAGAATTACACCAGAGAGGCAGGTGTAAGGCGTTTGGAACAAAGGATTGAAAAAATATGTAGAAAAGTAGCGGTGATGAAGGCTGAGGGCAGGAAGACCGGGGTAAAGATCGACATAGAAAGAGTAAGGGAGTTTTTGGGGAATAAATATATAACTCCCGAAATGGCAGGCAGGAAAGACGAAATTGGCATTTGTACCGGACTTGCCTGGTCACCGGGCGGAGGATCGATCCTGTTCATAGAAGCAACTCTTATGAAAGGTTCGGAACGCGTAAAGATAACAGGACATCTTGGAGATGTAATGAAAGAATCAGCGGAGATAGCCATAAGCTACATGAGGTCTAATGCGGACAGACTCGGGATCGATCTTGCAAAATTCGAAAAGAGCGATCTTCATATACATGTTCCTGATGGCGCCACACCGAAAGATGGCCCTTCCGCAGGACTGGCGATAGCGACAGCAATAGTTTCTCTTTACACCGCAAATCCTGTCAGGAGAAGTGTGGCGATGACCGGTGAGATATCTCTTCACGGCAGAGCGATGGAAATCGGAGGTTTGAGAGAAAAGATAATTGCGGCGCGTAAAGCCGGAATAAAAACGGTGCTTATACCTGAGGACAATGTAAAAGATCTCGAAGATATACCGGAAGAGGTTCTAAAAACACTCCAAGTCAAGCCTGTAAAAACTATCTGGCAGGTTTTGGAATTAGCTCTAAAAAAACGGATAGATGTGAAAAAAAAAGTATAAATATTACTTGCTAAATTGATGATTATTTATTTTTTTACATACTCTTTAGGTCAAGTGTAAAGTAACGGGGAAAAAAGATGGGTTCAGTAAAAATAACGGCACTAACGGTCTTGATGCTCATTACGGTTTTAAACTCGGCAACAGATTGTGATAAGTTGAAATCTATGTATGAGGAAAAACTTGAGAAATGGAATGATATTCAGACACAGATGCGAAGCATTGAGATCACAAAAGAGAGATATGACGAGTTGCTTCCTTTGTATAATGAACTGTGGCAGGAATCGGAAAAGCTGAAAGCCGACTATATGAGATGTGTGGACGAAGCTGAGAACAGACACAGAGTGTATTACAACGAGGGAATACAGCTCAAAAGGGAGAATAAGTTCGCCGAGGCTCTTGAAAAATTCGTCGAGGCAACAAAGCTTGATCCGGATTTCGAGGAAGCTTATGAGCAGGCCGCTGATGTAAGTGTCGATCTTGGAAATTATGCTGAAATGGAAAAGTATCTGGAAAGAGTAAATAGTAATGAGAGAAAAGGAAGAATATACAACCGGGTGGGAAACAAATACAGGAACAGCAATCCGGACAGGGCCATTGAGTATTATTCAAAAATGGCAAGGATTCACAATCCTGAGAATGCTTTTTATCTTATTGGCGTTGTCTATGCACAACGGAAAAATGAACCTGCGAAGGCTGTTGAATTTTTCAGAAGATCTCTTCAGCACAACCCAAGAGACCACAAGGTTTTTAATGCTCTCGGCGCCAGCATAGTTGACCTTGGCAATGCCGCACAGGACAGGGAAGAAAGAGACAGGTATTTTGACGAGGCGATATCTGTATTTTTGAAAGGAATAGAACTGGGGCCAAGAGGATACAGAAATTTCCATGAGCTGTGTATAAGACTTTCACAGATATACAATATTCAGGGAAGGGCAATTAGTGCTTTGGAATACGCTGACAGAGCGATTCAGCACAGCAGGGACAGTAAATACAGCTGGGGGCATCTGGAAAGGGCTGTTGCGTTGATTAAGATGGAGAGGTTCGACGAGGCTAAAAGATCACTGGCTATAGCTCAGGAGGATTTTAGTATGAGACAGGCGGCCGAAGGCTGGCTCCAGGAAATAGAAAGGCTTAAGAGTAACTGAGAATCTGTCAAAATGTACGGAGGTGCTTAATGACTTACCGCAATATTCTTTTATTATTTTTGATTTTAATTTTGTTTTCCGGATGTACTTCAAAACCCAGGTTCAACATAGAGGATGCCAGGATCAGGGGAAGGGAAGGAGTTGAGTCGGCACTAACCTCTGATGACTATATAGTTGACGGTAACGGTAAGGAATTTTTTCGTGAGAAGATAGAGCCTCATTTCGGCAGATTCAGATGGGTAAGGAGCGCAAGAGCGCCGGTATATGCAAACGATTCTAAATTCGCAGAGCCCATAACCTATATATATGCAAGGGAGTTCGTGGAGATCGCCGACGGAATGATGGGACTCGATCTTACCAGGATTAGGATATATAACGCCGAAAGGGGTTATGTCGAGGGGTTTACAAAGAATCATTTTCTTTTTAATGTTGACTACTATTCAGAACCTTATCAGTTGACAGAGATGGAGATATTGCGAAGAAGAGAAATTGACCAGCAGCAGCAGCGGAGAGAGGAGGAAAGGCGCAGAAGAGAGATCGAAATGCAGAAGCAGAAGGAGTATAACCTTGCTTTGGCGTCGGCAAGAACAGACAATAGGTCCGTCATAAGAATGAGTTATCAGCAACTTTCATCTTATCTGACCCCTGCGGGCTATACAGAAGACCTTGTTTATACCAGAAATGCGACAAGAACTCTTAAATTCAATAAGGGTAACACCGCCCTGTATGTCGCAATGCAGGACGGTCAGGTAACGGGCATACACGCTGTTAATAATGTAGAGGCTTTTTCGAACGAAGAAGCAAATGTTTTTCTTTTTGAGTTTATCGGGGAGATTTTTTACAGCGTTGAAAATATAGAGAACATAACCCGCCATATCATCAGAAAGAGCGGAGTCATGGAAAGAACGGAGTATCCGGTCAGTTTGAAATTCGATAATACAATGGAAAATCCCATAACCGAGATCACTGTCGGGGATTTCACAGGAATAGAGTAAACTAATTGAACTCGATTTGCCCATAAATATAAAAAGACGCCTCTTGAGCGTCTTTTTATGTTAAAACGGAAGATGATTGATGACATCAAAAAGGAAAAATACGAATCCGAATCTTGCACAGAACAAAAAAGCTTATCACGATTACGAGATACTTGATAAGTATGAAGCAGGTATAGTTCTTGTCGGAAGCGAAGTGAAATCGGTTAAGGACGGAAAGGTTTCTCTGAAAGAATGTTATGCAAAGTTTATAGAGGGAGAGTTGTTTGTAACCGGAATGCACATATCCGAATTCAGAGAGGCAAATATAAATAACCACGAACCGTTGAGGACCAGAAAACTACTTCTGCACAGGCAGGAACTCAAAAAGCTTGCGGCCAAACTTCAGAATGTCGGACTTACCATAATTCCTCTGAGAATGTATAAAAAAAAGCATCTTATAAAAGTAGAGATAGGACTATGTAAGGGAAAAAGGGAGTACGAAAAGAGATCGGCCATAAAAGAAAGAGAAGTTAAAAGGGAGCTTGACAGGGTGACAAAATCTTTCAGGAAATAAAAAAGGCTGCACTGAGGCAGCCTTAGATTGCACGAATAATTACTTTCTTTTGCGAACTTCCTGGATTCTTGCCGATTTACCTCTTCTTTGCCTGAAGTAGTATATTCTTGCCTGTCTTACTTTACCTTCCTTTACTCTGACAATTTTATCAATGAAGGGGGAATTGAGCGGGAATATTCTCTCAACCCCGATACCGTTGGATATCTTTCTGATAGTAAAAGTTTTTCCTACACCTGTCCCCTTTACCTGGATCACGACACCTGTAAAGATCTGTATTCTTTCTTTGTTACCTTCGACGATCCTCTGATGAACATCAAGTGTGTCACCTGCATGAAAATCAGGCCTGTCGGTCTTCATCTGGTCGCTATGCAGGTCATTAAGCTTATTCATTTTTATACCTCATTATTTTTTGTTTTTCAGTTTTTTGATCAAATCCGGTCTTTTCTGTGCTGTCTTTTCAAGGGAATCTTGTTTTCGCCAATTCTCAATGGCCTTATGATTTCCCGAAATTAGTACCTTTGGAACAGCATGATCTTCGAAGACCGGCGGTCTTGTGAAGTAATCACAGTCCAGAAGTCCGTTCTCAAAAGAGTCGGAATTCGCCGATCCGATATCCGAAATTACGCCGGGTATCAATCTGCAGACGGAATCAGATATCATAGCAGCAACAAGTTCACCTCCGGTGAGAATGAAATCGCCTGCCGATATCATTCTGTCGATATAATTCGAGATCCGGCCGTCAATTCCCTTATAGTGGCCGCAGATGAAGATAAGGTGTTTTTCGGTAAGCAAACTTCTCGCAACACTCTGGTCGTAAACATCTCCTTCAGGGCTGGGCATTATCACCACAGAATCTTTTGTTCTAAGGTCGCGTATTGCCTTTGCAAAAGGCTCTACTTTCATTACCATACCCGGACCTCCCCCGTAGGGTGAATCGTCAACAGTTCTGTGCTTGTCACTTGTCCAGTCCCTAAGGTCATGAACCCTGATGTCCAGAAGGTTTTTTGATGTTCCGATCCTAAGGATAGAATTGTCCACCCAGCCGGTCACCAGTTCCGGAAGCGCTGTTATAATGTCAATCTTCATCGGGCAACATCCCGTTTATCAGCGACGCTGTTATCCGTCTGTTTTCTATGTCAATGTCCTTAATAAACTCCGAAATTGCAGGTATAAGGACTTCTTTTCCCCTGTGATCAACCACATAAATGTCGTTGGATGACATCTCCATTACATTTTTCATTTTCCCTATCATTTTACCCCCGACATCAAAAACCTCGCACTCAATAAGATCTTCTATATAATAATGATCTGCCGGCAATTTGACTCTGTCATTTTTATGAACTGTTATCCTGTATCCTGTAAGAGCCCTGGCTTTTTCTTCTCTGTCTATACCCTTGAAACTGACAGTTATAAGCTTGCCGTGGTACTCAACTTTATCCACATCAAGTTCAATTGGTGTCTTTTTTTCCATTGTAAGAAAAAATTTTTTCATGCCGGCGAATCTTTCGGGGAAAGATGTTAATGGAACTATTGTCAATGAGCCTTTCAGACCGGTCGTTCTGCCGATCTTTCCGACAAAAATGTAATCATCGGGGTTTATCATTAGTTATTCCGCTGAAGTTTCTTCGGCAGCTGCAGCATTATCTTCGGATTTAACTTCTGTGTTTTCCGCCTCGGCCTTTTTTGCTTCTGCCTCCGCGGCCTTTGCCGCCTCTTCAGCAGCTTTGGCATCTTCGGCGGCTTTTGCTGCTGCGGCAGCAGCTTCCTCAGCAGCCTTCTTTTCTGCTTCTATTTTAGCTTTCGCTTTTTTGGAAAGAGTTTTCTTCTCTGCTTTTTTACCGGCTTTCTTTTCTTTTGCAATAATCCAGTTTTTGTAAGCCTCTTCAACCTGTTCATCCGTATATTTTCTGACAGGTTTTCCGTTTTCGTCGGTGACAGCAATGTATTTTACTATCTTTTTACCGTCCTTACCTTCTTTTTCAAGTCGCTCTCTTTTGATCCTTCGTGTCATATCGTATCTCAGCATTATACCTTCTTCTTTGAAGAGGTCTTTCACTGTAGGTGACGGCTGTGCTCCCACAAGAAGCCATTTAAGTGCTTTGTGTGAGTCAATGAGCAGTCTTTCGGTCAATGCAGACGCTCTCGGATTGTAGTGACCGATCTTTTCGATATAGTCTCCGTCCCTTCTTTTTCTGGAATCAATGACAATGATCCTGTAAAAAGGCGCTTTCTTTTTTCCCATTCTGGTCATTCTGAGTTTTACCATTTTTCCTCCGGTTTTTTAGTTTTCATGTAATTGTATGAACATACCGGGAACCATTCCGGCATATCCATTACACAATTTACCTTATATTGGGCGGTCTTGACCCGCCGAACATGCCTCTGGCGAGTTTATCAAAGCCGACCTTTCTCATCTGCCTCATCATCGCATTCATTTGTTCAAACTGCCTGATGAGCTGATTGATTTCCTGTACGCTTCTTCCTGATCCTTTTGCTATTCTTAATTTTCTGGATCCGTTAAGAAGCCTCGGTCTGATTTTTTCTTTTTTTGTCATAGAGCTTATGATAGCCTCGATCTTTACAAAAGCCCTTTCATCAATGTCCACAGCATCAAGTTTGCTTCCTATTCCCGGCATCATTTTCAGCATGGACTTTATAGATCCCATTTTTTTTATCTGCCTGATCTGAGCGAGAAAATCATCAAAAGAAAAATCCTCCTTCTCCAGCTTTTTTGCAAGTCTCTCGGCTTCTGTCTGATCTATCTTATCCTGAGCGTTTTCTACAAGTGTCAGAATGTCGCCCATTCCGAGTATCCTCTGGGCCAACCTGTCAGGATGAAAAACCTCAATTTCGTCCAGTTTTTCTCCGGTACCGACGAACTTGATAGGCTTTCCCGTGACTTCTCTAATGGAAAGAGCTGCCCCGCCTCTGGAATCTCCATCCATCTTTGTCAGTATTACACCGTCAAAATTGAGCTTTTCATTAAATTCTGCAGCGGTAGTAACAGCATCCTGACCGATCATTCCGTCGGCCACGAAGAGTATTTCATTCGGATCTGACGCTTCTTTTACTCTTGAAAGCTCATCCATCATCTCATGGTCAATATGAAGCCTTCCGGCGGTATCAAGAATGATCGTATCAAATCTGCTTTCAGAAGCATGAACAAGAGCATTTCTACAAATTGACACAACATCCTTGGAATCTTCGGAATAAACAGGAATGCCAAGCTGCTTTCCAAGAGTAACAAGCTGATCTACAGCAGCCGGTCTGTAAATGTCCGCTGCTACCATAAGAGGTTTCTTTTTATATCTTTTCCTGAAGAAATTTGCGAGTTTAGCTGTATGGGTAGTTTTTCCGGATCCCTGAAGGCCGCACATCATCAGTACAGCCGGCCCGGTTTCAGGAAAATTTATTTCGCAGGTGTCTCCTCCAAGAACATTAACCAACTCTTCGTGAATAAATTTTACTATAAGCTGACCGGGTGTGATCTTCTCAAACACCTTTTCACCAATAGCCCTGTCTTTAACCCGGTTGATAAAACCTTTAACGACATTGTAATTTACATCCGCCTCAAGAAGAGCTATCCTGACTTCGCGTAAAGAAGCCTTGATATTATCTTCCGAAATACGATGCTGACCCTTTAGGGTCCTGAATATGGATTCGAGCTTTCCGCTCAGTTCTTCAAACATAATCTCTATGAATCCGCTATTTTTGTACCTTATTTCTAAGGGACTCCGAATATAAAGAAAAATATATAAAATGGCAAGTGAATTATTGGCCTTGAAATCGTGTAATAATCGCGAATCAAGCATTTTGACCGGCTACTTGGAAGCATGTATTTTCTTAAAAATATTGTTGAC
>SLFX01000163.1 GCA_007124045.1 Candidatus Delongbacteria bacterium
TGTACGGTGAGGATATTGATTTTTGTTATCAGATCAAGATGCAGGGCTACAAGATCGAGTATGTTCCGATCGCGGATGTTATACATTACAGGGGACAGAGTTCAAAAAAAGATAAAATAAAGCTCAGAAAGTATTTTTTTGATTCGATGAAGATTTTCGTCAACAAAAATTATACATCTAAATATTCTTTCTTTTTCAAATTCATACTTGATATTGCTATAATGCTTTCATTTTTGATATCTATCGGAAAGATAGTTCTCAGAATGTACCTGCTTCCTATAATCGATGTTTTATCATACACTGCCGGTTTGTGGCTTGCTGTTATATGCTATTATCCTGTGTTGGATCTCTTGGGAAAATCAGGTCAGGGGGGACCTGCACCGCAAATTAACTTCGATATGTATTTCGGGGTTTCTGCAGTTTATATTGCAATTATTTTAACCATTTTCTATGTAACGAAACTCTACGGCGAATATAAATTTTCGTACAGAAAATTTATTGTTTCAGCATCATATTTCATCACAATAACTTTGAGTCTGACTTATTTCATGAAAGTTTTCGCCTACTCGAGGATAATATTAGCCATGATGCTCGTATTCAGTACTTTAATAATGTTTTTATGGCGTTTCGTTCTTCTGAGAAGATTAAGGTTCTTTCTGGATAAAACGCTTATTGTAGGCATTGACGATGTGTCCAGAGAGTTGGTGAAATATGACATGCAGCTCGCAAAAGAGGGAAAAACTATAACAGGTTTTGTTGATACTTCTGAGGAATATCTCGGTAAAAGCATTGACGGATTTGCCGTTCTCGGTAATATCGAAAACCTGAAAGATATAATCAGGATCGAAAGAGCTAACAGTGTTATCTTTTCTCTAAAAAGCATCAATCTCTCAAAAATACTTGTTTTCAGAGATATGCTGGAGTATCATAATGTAAGCTATAAAATAATTCCGGATCTGGTCACATCAAAGAACGGCAGGGTCCAGTATTTGAACATATCTCACTAAGGGGGATGATTATGAGCTATATAAAAAGAGCGTTAAAATGGCTTTTAAAGACCACAATTACTGTGTTTCTGGTCTTTCTTGTTCTGATATTTGTTTTTTCAGCATTAATATCCGGATTTTCTTCGGTTCAGAGTGTACCGTCAAAGATAGAAAGAGGCAGTTTCCTGGTACTCGGTTTTCCCCGTGGACTTACCGAAAGCCCTTCTAACAGCCTGAACTTTCTGTCATTCAATTTCTCAGACATTAACAGAAAGCAGACCATACTGTCAGATGTGCTGGAGTCTATTGTTATGGCTTCAGAGGATCATAGAATCGCGGGTATTCTGATAGATATGGATAACTGGCATGTGACTGCACAGCATACAGGAGAGATACACAGTGCGATCGATAAGTTCAAAAGCAGCGGAAAGAAAGTGATCGCGTTCGGAAGTTCAATAACACGGTCGAATTATTTTGCAGCACTCGCGGCTGATGAGATAATTATTGACCCTTCCAACTCCGTACCTGTGTACATAAGCGGTTATGGTGTTTCCGTTCCTTATTTTAAAAGCGCGGCCGAAAACTTAGGGGTAAGAGTAGATGTGATCCATATAGGAAAATATAAAGGCGCAGGTGAGAATTTTGCATCAGACTCTATGTCCGACGAATACAGGGAGAGCATCGAAAAGATAATTGACGGTATGATGGATATTTTCGTTTCTGAAATATCCTATAGAAGAGATGTGTCAAAAGAGGAAATTAAGAAAAAGATCAATGACGGAGAACTTGTTCTCATTACGCCTTCACAGGCACTGGAACTTGGCATTATCGACAGGACTTTGCCATTCAGCGAGCTTCTTTCCGAATATGACATTTCCGATAAAATGACAGTAGGTATCAGCGATTATGTATCTCAACTTAAACCTTCATCTTCGGGGCCGGCAGTTGCAGTAATTCTCGCTGAAGGGGCTATTATTGACGACAGTGCAGCATCCCGGATGGGAACAGAATCCTACATTACGCCCAAAAGAATTGAGTCAGCCATAAAAAACATAAGAAAGGACAGTGATATAAAAGCTGTGGTTCTCAGAATAAATTCGCCGGGCGGCTCGCCTCTCGCTTCTGAAAAAATTCTCAGGAAGATCATTGAACTGAAAGAGGATATTCCCGTTGTTGTTTCAATGGGACCAGTCGCTGCATCGGGAGGTTATTATATAGCCTGCGGCAGCGATATGATATTCGTCGAGCCGGGGACTGTTACAGGGTCTATAGGAGTGGTAGCAATGATACCCAATTTCAGCGGGCTGTATGACAAGATAGGCATCAGGAATGAAAGGATCACCAAAGGTAAATATTCTGATATTTTTGATCTTACAAAAACAGATAAAAGTGAAGACATCGCCATACTCACAAGGGCTATGCAGGCAGTTTATGATGAATTTGTACTGAGAGTAAGTCATGGAAGAGGTATCCCGGCAGATGAAATAGAAAAGGTGGCTCAGGGACAGATATGGACAGGTAAACAAGCTGTTAAAAACGGACTTGCGGACAATATCGGCGGACTTTCCGAATCTGTGATTAAAGCCGCAGAACTCGCCGGAATAGAAGATTTCAGAACTGTCTATTTTCCGGAGAACAAGAGTTTCTCGGAAATGATTTTTAGTTTCGGTGAAACGGCTCAAACTTTCAAAGCAGTCAGGTCGTATGGACTTTTTGATAATGAGCTTAAAATGCTTAATTTTATATCGGAATCAGGCAATAAACCGTTACTGCTGATGCCTTTATTCATAGATTGATTCAGTAAGTTACTCTCCAGAGGAAGAGACCTTTGGGGGATATTGTTTTCGGCATTACTTTCCGGTCTTTCGAAAGAAGCATTTCGGTAACATCATTTTTGCATAATTTTCCTCCGGATATTTCCAGAAATACTGAAACTATAATTCTGACCATATTATGCAGAAATCTGTCAGCGGTTATTTCCATAATCGTTTCATCTCCGTGACTGAAAAATAACAGTTCGAAGATTTCGCAGATCCTGTTCTCTGTATCGGATCTTGAAGAACAAAGAGAAGAAAAATCCTGCTTGGATTTGAAGATATCCGTAAAACTGTTAAGATGGTCAATGCTGATCTCACGGGGAAACAGCAGAGAATATCTTTCCCTGAACAGATCGGGAGTTCTTCTTATAAAATATCTGTATGTTCTTTTTTTTGCAGAAAATCTGGCGTGAAAATCTTCGGGCGCTTTTTCGGACGAAACGGTAAGTATATCAGGCGGAAGGAGTTTGTTAAGAGGATGAATAATCTTGTCCGGCGGTACGGGATAATCGTCATGGAGAAAAAAATTTACGGTCTGTTCTTTGGCATGGACACCCGAATCTGTCCTTCCTGAAAAAATGGTACTGACCTTATATCCAAACAGAACATTAAGGGAGCTTTCAAGCTCTGACTGTACAGTACGGAAACCCGGTTGAAACTGCGAACCGCAGAAATCAGTCCCGTCGTACTGTATCGTCAATCTAATGTTCAATTATATTTCAATTCCTTAAGCAAATCAATATTTTCGTAGAGAAATTTAATCTGGTCTCTCAACCCCGGATCAATGGTTTGCGAATTGTCATAAAGAGGCTTTAGTATTTCTTTCGCCCTTTCAATATTTCCGGCTTCCGCAAAGCTGTTACCGGCTTTGTAAAGAATTCTGAAGTCATCGAACCTAGAATCGCTTTTTGATGCTTTAATATAGTAATTTCCGGCTTTTTCTGCCAGGGCAGGATCCTCTTCGATCAGCCACTTATCCATATACAGACCACCGAGAATGCTGTATGCGGAAAATTTAAAAACGCTGTTTTTTGAGATATTTAGATTTCTTTCCAGCGTGGAAATTGCCTGATCCGGATTGTTCTCTCTTATATACGACATCACCAGTATCAGTAGAATATCAGCCGCCTGGTCAAAAGACGAGAATTTTTTAATATAAGAAGGTGCGTTTGAAATAACAGCCCGGTCATCTCCGTTATTAAAGGCAAGATTTATCTCGAAAAGCTTATCGGCAGCAAGTATCCTTTTTGCTTCGTAGTTCGATCTGAAAATATTGACGAATATTATTATTGCAGCAACAGCGATTAGAAAGGAGGTGATGAGATTCTTGTGTTCTTTGATAAAATTATACGCTAAAGCCGCTTCTTCCTTATCCGGTTTTCTTCTGAACTGAATGTTCATTTCATTCTCCTGCTTTACTTTTTCAATTTCTTGTACTCCCGAGAGGAATTGCCTTTTCAAGGTTTAATTCTCTCAGAATTACTTTGTACTCCCGAGAGGAATTGAACCTCCGACCAATGGTTTAGGAAACCACTGCTCTATCCGCTGAGCTACGGGAGCAATAATTCTATTTTAATGAGTAGCGAATATAAACAAATACGGGGCTTTTGTCAACGGATTTATGTCCTTAGATAAGACGGTTTTTTAGAAAGCATAAGGAGCTTTAATGCTGCTGAAACTGATATTGCCGGCGGGCGAAATGTCTGTCCATGTTCTTATGTACCAGAAGAATGAGTTCACTTTTACAATGTCGAGTACGAAATTTCCGCTGAGAATATAACTGTTATCCTGATCAGATACCTCAATAGAGTAAGACATTATCAGCTCGAGGTATAAAGCCGTTTCATCGACCGGCTCGTATCCAACATCTATATTTACAAACTCATATCCGCTGTTCTTTAATCCCGAAATAAATTTTTTTTCGTTCTCTACAGTCCAGTCTTCGAAAATTTCTGGTGCGGTAATATCATCGGCATTTGAGATAAATCTGTATTTCTGATCAGTAACATCCGGTTCATTGAAAAAAAGTGATTCGTATCTGTATAAATCGAGGTTGTAAAGCGAAGTTTTGAATCCTGTGACCAGGCCGCTTACGGTATCATAAAAATAACCGCCGCCCCCACCATCGGGTTCTTCCGGCTCTCTTGTGGAAAAAATATCGGTACATGAGATCAGAATTAATAGAACTGATGTGAGGAATATTGACCTTGCCATGTTAAGCCTTTTTTTTTATCTTCCCGCTGTGAGAAATATAATTCAATATTTTAATCAAGTCAAACAATAACCCGGAGAAAAACCTGATATGCTTTCATTCAAAAAAAAAGATGAGAACATGCCAAAAATAGATCTTTCGGTCGAAAAGCTGGCACTTACGAACACAATAACGATCGAAGCCCTTATTCAGCTTCTGCTTAAGAATAAACTCATTGACCAGAACGAGCTTCTTGAGGAGATCAGAAAAATGAGAAGTCATACCAAAGTTCTGAAAGATGAAGTTAAAGAGGAAAAAAAGGACTGATCATTTTAGCGGAAGAGCTATTCTTTTACCGCTTTTCGCGGAAAGATATATGGCTCTTATGATCTCGAGCGATTTCCTTCCATCTCTTCCGTCAGTGTCGGGATCGGCCTTATTTGTCAGTGTTGAAACCACATTTATGTAATAGGGCAGGTGTCCGAAGCCGTAAACATTCGGCGGCTGATAGTTTGATTCGGTTACAATTCTGTCATCGTCGTCATATTCTTCGAATTCCCATTTATCTATCCTGTTTACAGCAATTCCTCCGATCTTTACAGTACCTTTTTCTCCCAGTACAGTGATCGAACCCTCGAAATTTTTAGGATAGGTCAGAAGAGTTACATTTATCGTTCCAATAACCCCGTTCCTGAACTTTAAGATCGCTGATCCTGTATCTTCCGTTTCGATCTTTCTTTCCATGGTCGCGGTTTCCGCCATCACATGATCGACCGGTCCTATAAGCCAGTACAGAGCATCAACATAATGACTGGCCTGATTCATAAAAGCGCCGCCGTCGAATTCCCAGGTTCCTCTCCACTTGGCCTGATCGTAATAAGACTGGGGTCTCTGCCAGAAAACATTCGACTGAACCATGAAGATCCTGCCGAACCGGTTCTTTGAAACCGCATTTTTAAGCAGTTGCATGGTCGAATTAAGTCTGTTCTGCTTGACGACAAACAGTCTTACCCCGTTCATGTCACAGGCATTTATAAGAGCATCTGCCGACTGAAGATCGATAGCCATGGGTTTTTCGGTGACAACATGCAGTCCCTTTTCGGCGGCCATTATACCGGCCTGAGCATGATGTCCTGACGGTGTGCAGATAATTACCGCGTCCAGTTTCTCGCTGTTCAGCATTTCTCTGTAATCACGGTAAACACTGTTTATGCCGAAAGCCGCAGCCTTTTCATTTGCCCTTTCAATGTTTGTATCGCAGCAGCTTACTATTGAAGCACCATCCGTTTTTTCAACAGCTTTGAAGTGACTTTCCGATATTCTGCCGCATCCTACAAGACCGAACTTTATCATAAATCATTCCTTGTTTTCGGGCAATAAAACGAAAAACCTCTCTTTTGTCAAGAAATTTGTTGCGGAAGGAAGAATATGGTATTATATTGATGCTGAGGATATTTAAGTGAGGCGAATTATGAGAAAAAAAGGCATTGTCTGAATACTGTGCACTTTGTTATTGATCTTTGTTATTTATTCTTGCGGGAAAACCCTTAATACAGAACCTGATGATACCGGACTGAAAATACTCTCACCTGAAAAGGGTGACGAGTGGAAAGTCGGTTCGGAGTATCTTATAATGTGGGAAAATAAGACAGGAATGCCTGTTACGATAGATATGTCGGGTATTAGCGGAGATGTGATCAGCGTCGGCACTTTTTCTCACATTATGACAGAGTATCTCTATACGGTTCCCGAGATATCCGGTCTTGGGGAATACAGACTCGAACTTTATGTTGCCGGCGAGCCGGAAAGATCGGTTAAAAGCGCTTTATTCGCTGTATCCGAAAGGGAAAACGAACTCCCGAACCTGACGATAACAAGCCCCAGAGATGGAAAATACATCAGTATAGGAGATGCAGTGCATATATCCGTTGAGGCTACCGACGATGACGGTGAAGTTGTCTCTGTCCGCTACTATGTTAATGATATTTTCAAAAGGGAAGTTTTTGAAGAACCGTTCGATTTTATATGGAATACATCATCTTCGGATATCGGTATCTATACGATCAAAGCCAGAGCTGTAGATGACAGGGGAGGAGTTAGTGATGACTCGGTAGTAAATGTGGTACTGACAGACGGTCTCAATGAAATAAATCTGATAAGAATACCCACCGGGAAATTTATTATGGGGTCGAACACAGGCGATCATGACGAAAAACCGCTAAGAACAATTTATATCACCAACGATTTCTATATGACGAGATATACTATAACCAATGAAGAGTATGCCGGTATTCTCAATTATGCTCTTGAGGAGAACGAACTCGACGGAAATTATTCAGACAACAGGACTGTTCTAAACAGGAACGGAACTCCGAGGGAACTTGTCAAACTTGACGGATATACCTGCGGTATTTATTTCAACGGCAGTCAGTTTGCGGCGAAAGAAGGATATGAACAGAAGCCCGCAACATGGGTGTCATGGTGGGGAGCTGCATTTTATGCCAATATGATGTCAAGGAAAACAGGCCTGATAGAACTTTACGATCTGAACGACTGGACATGCGATGTTTTCAAAACCGGATTCAGGCTGCCTACGGAGGCAGAACATGAGATATTCATTCAATCTCTGGAATTCAGGATGGGGTGATGAACATATGGACTGGGGACCGCGCTGGCAGACAGGACTTCATCCAAGACCTGCAGAAGATCACCCTGAACCTTTGCCGCATGAATTGAGAGATGATCCGAGAGCGGTACCCTGGTTATACGATCTTACAATGACTCAAAAAGGATATGACGATACTAATTACGATAATCTCAAATGGCCATGGGGTAACGGAGACATTATGTACGGAGGCAGAACAGAGGGCCATCCGATAGGTGACAAAGGCCGCTACATGGTAATGTCGAACGATGAATTTGATTATAACCAGACGAGTATAAGAGAGATATATCTCGGCATGAATACACAGGCAGACGGAACTCCTATTCCTCAGGCGGATAAGTGGCAGAGATACACAACACCGGAGACACTTGGTCAGCCCGGTTTTGCAGACGATATTATTGACGGTTATATAAGCGATCTGAA
>SLFX01000063.1 GCA_007124045.1 Candidatus Delongbacteria bacterium
ATAAAAATCCGTCTGAATGATGTATTCCGCCCCTTGCGGCATATTCCCATTCGGCATCGGTCGGCAGCCTGTATCCGTCTGCATTCCAGTCAGAGACAACAGCCGTCCAGATGTCATTGTCCGTTTCGGGGACATACCCCCAGCCTGCGGGATCTGTAGAGTCTGAGATACTGTAAACAGGTGTGAGTCCTTCGTCCATACTCCTTAAATTACAGTATTTGAGGATCGCGTACCAGCTTACATTATAGACGGGATATCTGTCTCCTTTCCCGTGTGTATAATTTTCTGAAGGCATATGTCTTTTCCATTCCGCCTGAGTTATAAGATTCGGACTGATCATGAAACTGCTCAGAGTGACCTCATGTACAGGTCCGGTACCTTCCCAGAGATCGCCGGTCTCGTCTCCGCGCATGAAACTACCGCCTTCTACAACTATCAGTTCTTCCGATTCGTACTCTCCGACATCGGTCAACGGTTCAGAAGGTGATTTTTCTGAGCATGATATCAAAAAGAGAACGGCCGTGATTGAAATTAATGTCATCAAATGTATTTTCTTCATTTTTATTTTCCTATGCAAAAATTGCCGAAGATGTTATTGATAATATCAAGGCTGGTTGTCTCACCTGTAAGTTCGCCGAGAGTGTCCAGTGCCTGCCTGAGATCGAGAATTACAACTTCATTTGTCTGCGATTCACTGATCGAAACTTTCGCCTGTTCGAGCTGAGTTGCGGTCTCTTTGAGTATGTTCAGGTGCCGCAGGTTGGAAATATAATACGGCTTATAGGTCAAATCTGCATTGATCACCGACTTGACTATCAGGTCTTTGAGTTCATCTATTCCCTGACCGGTTTTACAGCTGACATTTATCGAGCTTGTTTCTTCCGGCAGTTCTTTCAGATCACATTTGTTATAAACCTTTATAATCTTCCCCGCTTTGATCTCCTGTATGTTTTCAGCTTTCGTCGAGTCTATGACCTGAAGTACTATGTCAGCTTCTTCGAGGATCTTCTTCGATCTCATTATACCCTCTGATTCTATTATGTCAGAAGTTTCTCTTATCCCTGCAGTGTCAAACAGCCTTAATAGATAGCCGTGAACCTCAATCTTCTCTTCGATGGTGTCTCTTGTCGTACCAGCTACATCAGTCACGATCACCCTGTCGGACTTAAGCAGCCTGTTCATGAGCGATGATTTACCGACATTGACCTCTCCTGCGATAGCGACTCTGATCCCGTCTCTGAATATCCTGCCCGTTTTGTAGCCCTGAATGAACTTTCCGATCACTTCAAGTGCGTTCTCAACTTTACCGGCTATTTCATTTTTTGGAGTAAATTCAAGATCTTCATCTGCGAAATCAAGCTCCAGTTCGAGTATCGAGATAAGCTCAATAAGCTTATCGTTTATCTTTCTGAGTTCATCCGACAGTCCGCCCTCAAGCTGCTCTTTTGACGCAGTGTATGAAGCATCGCTTTCCGCATTTATGAGGTCTATCACAGCTTCGGCCTGAACGAGATCAATTTTTCCGTTCATAAACCGCCTCTGCGTGAACTCGCCCGGCTCGGCCTCCCTTACTTCTTTGACTTCGTAGAGGGCTTCGAGTATCCTTTTTACCACAATCGGCGAACCGTGGCAGAATATTTCCGCAGATTCCTCACCTGTGTAAGAGCGTCCTTCCTCAAAAAATACTACAGTGACTTCGTCTATGAATTCGCCTTCGTTCACGAACGGAGAAAAGTACAGCCTGTTATACTCAAATCCCTTACCCATTTTCTTAGATGTCAAAAACTTTCTGACAAGCTCCGCACTACCCGTTCCTGAAAGTCTTATCACCGATATTCCCGCTTTTCCGGGGGCGGATGCAAGTGCCGCTATTATCATTTTCTGCCTTTTACGAATTCTTTTATAAGTCCGCCGGCCTCTTCGATCTCATTTACCGGTCTTGCGATATTGAACCTGACGAATTTTTTCCCTTCATCCGAAAAGTGAATTCCGGGAACGGTCGCTACTTTCTTTTTATCGTAGAGGTCCATCGAGAATTTGAGGCAGTCTTTAAAACCGGCAGGAAGCTTTGACCAGATAAAGTATCCGCCCTCTATCGGGGGCATTTCGAACCCGCATTCATTAAGTTTTCCGCTCAGCAGTTCGAATGAAGTTCTCATTTTCTTTCGAAGTCCTGTCACATATTTTCTGCCGAATTCATGTTTATCGAGATAGAGTGCTATCGCCTCCTGAAGTATAGAGGGAGAGCTTAGTCCGGTATAGTCGTGTATGAGCCTCATTTCCGCAATGTGCTTTTTCGAACATATAAGATAACCGACACGCCATCCTGTGACGGACAGAAGTTTAGAAAAACTGTTCACATAGAAAAAATATTCGCTCTCAAAAAGAGGAAGATACGGTTTCTTTTTAAAATAGACTTCAGAATAGACGCAGTCGGCCAATACGAACACCTTGTGTTTCTCTGATATTTCTTTTAGCCTAATAAACTCTTTTTCCGTCCAGATCCTGCCGTAAGGATTACCCGGTGAGTTCACGAATATCAGGCCGACTTTATTTTCGAGAACTGTATTTTCGAGCTCCTCAAAGTCAATACTGAAATCCTCTCTAAGTGAAAAAGAAACATATTTCCTTCCGAAAATGTCTGGAAGCCTTGAAAAACTTTCATATACTGGGTCGAATCCAAGTGCGGTTTTACTTTTCGGCATGATGCTGCAGAGGTATGTGAAAATGAGAGATATCGCTTCGGTCGCGCCGTTGGTGACCATTATATTTTCTTCGGTGTAAGGAGAATACTTTTCCTTTAAAAGTCCAACGAGTTTAATATTCCCGTTGGACGGTGCATACTGATGCACATTTTCAGCAGAAATCCAATTGAGTATATCAATAAGCTCTTCGGGAGGCGCGAAACCCGGTAAACCCTGAGCGAGATTAATACCCCCGTAAGTTTTAACCTTATTGCTCATCAGACTTATATAGGATATCTTTTCCATTCCGGCTCCTCCAGTGATTCGCTTTTTCGCTTTATGTTAAATATACGAAATTCATGTGAATAATCAAACTAATTAGTCCCGATTTCTCTATTATTTTCTTTACAAAACTGTTATATTTTGATATATTGACCGCACGCGTAACCTTTTATGAAGATACGCAGAGCAAAAATAAATTGAGAAAATCCATAATGGATCTATTCAGGAACATAATCGGTCAAAGGTCCGTGACGGTGGGGTTGTCTGCTTCTGTGCTGAACAACAAGCTGCATCATGCCTGTTTATTTTCAGGTCCTGCCGGGGTGGGAAAAGAAGCTGTTGCGCTGGAGTTGATCAAAATTTTAAACTGTCAGACGGGAAAAGGGACATCCCCGTACTGCGGCGAATGCAGATCGTGCAGACAACTTTCGTCTTTTTCATCCGATGACCTTATATACATATTCCCTTCCATAAACAAGGCTTCAGACTCTGACAAGGTTTTAAAAGATAAAGCTGATATGGTAAACAGGGAATTAAAAAATAAAGCCGAAATGAAAGGATACTACAGATTCCCGTTCAAAACAGGAAGGTATATTACACTGCCACAGATAAATGAGATCAAATTCTTTGCAAGGTACAACTCTATAAACAAATCCCGCAAATTTGTTATTATTACTTCTGCCGAACTTATGAATAAAGAGGCTCAGAACTCGCTGTTAAAGATACTTGAAGAACCGCCGGGTGATCTTTTTTTTATCCTAATATCAGAAAACCCCTCTTTTCTTCTCGATACTATAAAGTCCAGATGCATGAATGTTCATTTCCCCCCTCTGTCAAAAAAAGACATTCTGGACTTCATAGAGATATACTATCCTGATACCGAAAAAGAAATTTCTGCCGATCTGGCTGAAAATTCATTCGGAAGTATTCATAACCTTTCGGATCTGATCTCCGGGAGCGGTAAAGATATTATTGCGCTTCATGAAAAAATGTTCGATTTTTTCAATAAATCAATGCCTCCGGAAACCATAAGACTTGCCGACGAGATCGTTGACCGGATCAGGCAGTATCCTGACAACGCTATAAATATGATATTGACTAAAACACTGAAAAAACTTCTGAACTCACTTCTGGGAGATGAGTTTAAAGAATCGGTCGTGCATAGAGAAAAAATCAGCACGGATTTTTCCAGATTTGCCTACATGTACAGAAGGAATATTAATCCCAGACTGCTTCTCATAAATCTATTTTTAAACTACAGAGAGGAATCAAAAAAGTGGAAAAACAGGAAGATAAAAATATAATTCAGGATATAATATCCCCTACAACCGACACATCCGAACTTTCGACAGAGGACAGGAAAGAACTGCTTTTCGAGACAAATTTTAAAGGTATAAGAAAGCACTATTTCAGCAATTCGAAAGCAATACCTTTAAAAGTTGGAGAATATATTATAGTGGAATATGAGGGCGGTGAAGACATGGGCATAGTCAGCTCCATCACTATAAAAGATCTTAAAAGAGATAACATTGAAATCGCAGGCATTATCATACGAAAGGGAAATCAGATAGACCTTAGAAGACTCTACGAGAACAGAAGGATCGAAGACGGGATTTTAATAAATGCAAGAAAGCAGGCAAAAGCACTTGGCCTGGAAATGAAATTTATTGATATCGAGTACAAATTCGATCGTAAGAAACTTGTATTTTATTTTACAGCTGACGGAAGAGTTGATTTCAGAGAACTTGTCAAGATATTTGCGGGCGAATATAAGACAAGAATCGAATTGAGGCAGATAGGAGTTAGAGATGAGGCACAGAAAATTGGAGGAATAGGAATTTGCGGAAGAGAATTATGTTGCTCTCAGTTTTTGACAAACTTTGTCTCAATAAATGTATCAATGGCAAGAGACCAGAACCTTTTTGTTAAACCTGAGAAATTTTCCGGTGCCTGCGGAAAACTTCAATGCTGTCTGAAATACGAACATGATTTTTATCTTAAAGAAAAATCTGGGATCCCGGATACAGGATCTGAAATTATGACGGACAGAGGGAAGGCTGTAATAGGGATGATCGACATTTTTAACGGCACAGTAACTCTGGAGTTTAAGGACGGTGAGACTTTGATAATGAAAAAAGACGAGCTCGTCAGAAAACTTGAGAAAAAGTACAAAGTGATCAAGGACACGAGGAACGGAAACGGGTGTGAAAATTGTCCGAAAAGCAATTTTCTCAACTATGATAAAAATGAGGAAAAAGAAAAATTTGTACAAGCTGATAAAAATTCTAAAAACCGTAAACAGGAGAAGTGATTTTGTCAAAAAAATCTGAGATTCAAAACTTTATCAAAATACACGGTGATCAGGAATATATTAACTCTCTGCTGAGATCCAGCCGGATCATTTACGGGGAACTGATAAATTCAGTAATATACTACGAAAGCAACACGCTTCTTCCCAAAACGGGTATTTTGATCCAGGATGAAGATGAACTATTGTTCTACGGTGCCAAATCTTTGCTCGAAAAAGAATTTTTGCTGAAATTTCCTTATGAGAATATTTTTCTTTCTCAGAACAGCGGCTTTTCAATAAGCTTTGTTTACCATGAATATGATAAAAAAAAGGATAAATGCAGATTCAGTATCTCATGGGAAGATTATATTACAAAAAACATTAAGCCCGAATTTACTCAGAGACTTTCACTTAAGATAAAAGACAGGCTTCTGAGAAAAGCCTTATCTTTTTTGAAGGCGAATGAAACATCTCAGCAGGCTAATTTTTATTACAACAGGATCATGTCGGAAAAAATCGATGATATTAACTTCATTATTGAATTTATATCACTAATAAAATATGAAGCTGAAGTGGAGAGCGAAGGCTTTGTAGAGATATATGACAGTATAATCGATAAAAAGGTCATAAGGCTGACTGATATCTATCCTCAACACAAAGAAATTATAGAAAAAAGACTGAGATCAAAAAAAGACATCAATTTATCTAAAAGCGTCCCGCGAATAAAAAACATCGATGCCATTGATGAAAAAAACATAACCATGGAAAAACTCATGGAAGTGAAAGGTGTTCAGAAAATGATTGATGACAGGATAAGAGAAAGCGTTGAGAAAACAAAAGAGCAGCTTCTTTCGGACTATCATGAAAAGATCGAGGAATACTCAAAAAAGATCGAGACGGAAAAAATGATATACAGGGATATAATCAAAGATAATATCAGTCTTATGAATGCCGTTGATATGAAGGGGGTTGACCCTGATAAACTTATAGACAGCCTTACGAATTTTTATTACCGCTATAAGCTTCTTAACGAAAAACTTCCCGATTCCTTCACGATAGAAATGAAAAACCCCGATCATGGAAAAAATAAACTTCTGTTCTTAATGGAGAGCCTTTGCGAAAAGTATATCAAGATCGCTGACCCCTATTTTTTCCCTTCGGAGCTGGAACTGTTAAAAGATATACCCGATGATATTGAGATCAGGATAATCACTTACGCTCTTATGCTTGATGAATACAAAGACAAACTGGCTGTTTTTAAGCAGAAGCTTCAGGAATTCAGAGATCAGAGATATGGAAATGTTCATGTAAAACTGATTAAGTTTGCAAACAGGAACCAGACGCCAATACATGACAGAGCTTTGTTCTCGCTGGACTGGGGACTCAGCTTCTCGAATTCACTTTCACAGATAGGAGCAAAACATGATATTGTTGCAAGGCGCATACTCTCAAAAGAACGCGAAATCAAAGAGTTTGATGATTTCTGGTTTATAGGCAACGAAGCAAAAAGAGGCGGAAGGGTACTAAAAGTAAAAGTTATAGAGCTTTAATATTCGGAGTAAAAATGAAGACTTCAAAGCAGATACGCGGTGAATTTATTGATTATTTTATAAAAAAACAGCACACTAAAGTCCTTGCCGCGCCCGTCATACCATATGACGACCCCACCCTCCTTTTCACAAACGCGGGTATGAACCAGTTCAAGGATATTTTTCTCGGAACGGGAAAAAGGGATTACAACAGAGCCGTCAACAGCCAGAAATGCATAAGGGCGGGCGGCAAGCATAACGACCTTGATGAAGTAGGAAGGGACGGGTTCCATCACTCGTTCTTCGAGATGCTCGGCAACTGGTCTTTCGGCGACTACTATAAAAAAGAAGCTATAACCTGGGCGTGGGAACTTCTTACAGAAGTCTGGAAGCTCGACAAGTCAAAACTTTATGCGACCGTTTATAACGACGACGATGAAGCCGAAGAACTGTGGAAGAGTGTGACAGATATTGATCACGCCCGCATTTCGAGGCATGGCGAAAAGGATAATTTCTGGCAGATGGGCGAAACCGGGCCGTGCGGGCCGTGCACTGAGATCCATTACGACCGCGGAGTGAGTTTCTGCGATAAACAAAATATACCCGGTCACAAATGCGAACCGAACGGCGAATGCGACAGGATATTCGAGATCTGGAACCTCGTATTCATTCAGTACGACAGGAACGATAAAGGAGAACTGACCCCGCTTCCCCACAAACATGTTGACACAGGAATGGGATTCGAGAGGATCTGCCAGGTAATCCAGGGTGTTGACTCAAATTATCACATTGACCTTTTCAGAGACATAATCAGAGAGATAGAAAATGTTACCGGAATGAAATATGAGAAAGATGACAGAGGAACGCCGCACAGAGTACTAGCAGATCACATAAGAACCCTCTTGTTCTCTATTTCGGATGGAGGAATGCCTTCAAATGAGGGAAGAGGCTATGTTTTAAGACGCATTTTGAGAAGGGCTGTCAGATACGGCACAAAGCTCGGCATGAACGAACCTTTCATTTACAAGATCGCGGATACTGTAGCTGCGGTCATGGGCGATGAATTCCCCGAAATACGGAAATATCTCGAGCA
>SLFX01000024.1 GCA_007124045.1 Candidatus Delongbacteria bacterium
ACTGCAAAAAAACGCAAAATCAAGCTTTATTTCAGGCACATTTTGTAGCTCGCTAAAAGAGAATAAGGGTTACGACCGTCCAAAAATACCGTTTCAGCCCGAGTGGTTCTCTATATTACTTATTATATGACATATACAGAATATGATGAAAATTCAGGAGTTTTTTGGAATATTACCAGAAAAAATCACAAAAATCCGTCTAAAACACAGCGATCGGATACTTATTATTATCAACCGCGACAGCAAGCATAATATTGTTCGGCTTCAGGCATGGAACTATCGCTATCAAATTACCTTCTACCCAGATCCCGTTAAAATCGCAAAGCAAAACATCTTTATATTCCATAATCAGCCTTTATTTCCCTTTTTTCCAGATTGAACTTGTATCTTGTACAAGCCTGTCAAAGTCACTCTCAAAAAGCCTGTCCTGCACTATTCTGTATTTTTCGAATTCCGTTTCGGCTTTTTCTTTAGCTATCTGAGCAGAAATTTTACCTGCATCTTTCAATACTTTCCTGTCGTCGTACTCTAAAAACAGATCCAGCCTTTTAGCCCAGTCCTGCATGGTCATAGGTATTTTTCTTTTTGCCCGTTCTTCTGCAAGGTCCAAATATGCGTTCACGATCCTTCCGAGAGATTCAAGTTCATCTTTGGTCAGATAATTCTTTGCAACGCTTACATCCGTTTTTAGAATTTTACCCTCCGGAGAATTTTTCCATGAGGATAGACCCATATGATCTTTTGAACTGTCCGCCCTGTTATGTATCAGTTCAGCGGCTGTATGACCATGAACACCATAATGAAGCTTATTCTGTACTTTTGCGAAAAATTCCTTAGTTGTTACCGCGTCTTTGTTATAATCCGAGCTTGTGGCATAAATATCCGTAACTTTCTGATAAAATGCTCTTTCGCTTAATCTTATCTCCCTGATCTCTTCTAGCAGCTCATCAAAATAATTTTCGTTCAGGAACGATCCGTTCTCAAGCCGCTTTTTATCGAGCACATATCCTTTGATAGCAAAACGTTTCAATACTTCCGTTGCCCATTGTCTGAATTGCGTAGCCCTAACAGAATTCACCCTATATCCGACCGAAATAACAGCATCGAGATTATAAAAGTTTGTATTATAATATTTACCGTCATTGGCAGCTATTCGAAATTTTCGAATAACTGAATCTTCATCAATCTCTCCGGACTTAAAAATTTCTTTCAAATGGTAGTTGATCGTATTAACACCAACCTCAAAAAGCTCACCCATCAGCTTTTGAGTCAGCCAAATCGTTTCATCTTCATAACGGGCTTCAATACTGCTCTTCCCTTCCTGAGATGTAAATATCAGAAATTCAGCTGTACTATTTCTTATCTGTAATTTTTTATCATTCATACACCGCTCCTTAAAATAACATAAACAATATAACAAAATCACGCTAGACTTTCCACATTACTTGCAATGAAACATGAAATATTTTGATTATTTATTCAGATGCATGAGATACAACACAGCGCATCTCACGGATCACCGACAGAATTAATTTCTTAAAGCCCTTATCTTTTTCCGATGCGATATGCTTTTCAAACAGATTAGAAACGAATATATTTTCCTGTACGCTTCGAACGCACTCTTAACATCATCGAAAAGCTGAAAACCTTCTTCTGTCGGAATCAGTACCATAGCATAGAAACTCAATCGGGAAACATCATCGGTCTTACTGATCTTAGCCTTCCAGAATTCCTCGACAAACCTCTTACGAATACCCACAGCCAAAGTACTGTTAACAGTATTTAGATCATCGTTAAGAACATAGCTTTCGTTCAGATTAAGCAGAGGCAGATATGAAAAATCATTAATGCGCCATACACCGCTCAGACTTTCAAAGAAATCATCAACTTCTTTTTTGCAGACAATACCGATCCTTTCTTTCTGATAATCCGAGAGTTCACCCGAATAAGTCAACCTGTACTGATCCGAATTATAGTGCACCCATTTCCGGTCTATTCTGATTTTATTTTTCATGAAAGACTACCTCTATTATCCTTTAACACTATTTTCATAATTAATTCTTTGATAACTCTCTCCGAATTTTCCCGAGCTTTTTCTATATAGTACTCTTCTTTGCCCATCCGGATCACAGTATTTCTGAGCTCTTTTCTCATATAATTCTCCAGTGATGAACCTGACCATGAGTTTAACCTTGCCCACCCGATCTCTTTGTCAATTATATATTTTGAGGGATCACTCTGAACTTCCACGATAGATTCATCAAGCACAGGATCAGGCAAAATCAGGCTCAGTTCACGCTTTTTGGCATCCCATTTTACCGTTTCTTCATTAAGCATCTTCGTATCTATATAATACTGAATCCTGTTGCCCGGCACAACCATACGCACTCTCGTCGTCCCGAGATTATAATAATCCCACATAAATCTCTTTTTTGAAACAACCTCATGATCAACCATCAGCTCAGTAGAAAGCACCACTAACTTAGATTCTTCCCTGATCTTGCCGAGAGCATTGAAAATTCTGTTCTCGATCGTAACACTAGGCTTTAACACTCCCGTAATAATGTCTTTACCTGCAACAAACATCCTAGCCTGCATTTCAACGAATCTGAGAGTAACAAAAAGACCTGATGCGATAAGTCCTAGACCTAAAAAAATAGCCACAACAGTTGTGTTCAGCGGTTTAACATATCTGCTTTCTGCTTTTCCGTACATTTTTCACCTCCGGTTTGGTTTTTTTAAAACCCGGGCCGGTTTTAGAACCTCTTTTTGAGGAAGGAAGGGGGCCGACCCGGGAAACAGGGAAACACCACAAATGTAATAATGCACAATGGACAAATTGTGTCCAATTTTATAAGTGATATGTAAATCGGATTATTTAGAGTATTTTGAAAACATTTTTTTTATTTTTGTCTTCCACTCTTTTCTTAACTCGGGAGGTGAGATTATTTCGGCATTTTCACCGAACGATAAAACTTTTGAAATAAGTTCATGCCTGCCTAATTCAGGATAATTCAATTCGAAGCTACAGCTTTCTTTGTTATTGCCGTAGCAAAGTTTCTGATCTTTTACCCACTCAACATTCTCCACCTGCCTTACAGTAGATTTACCATGGAACTTAATGACTGCCTTTTTTATATCCTTATCAATAAAGAAACCGAAAGAATTTTTGAACTCGATACATGATTCTACTATTTCATCCGGAAAACTTTCTTCAGTAAGGTTCATAGGAGAAATAAAAGACAGGTTGTAGGTTCTAGTAATATTTACCTGAGGATGATCTTTTTTGTCCGTTTTGACAACATAAGCAATAATAAACCACTCGCCATTGTAGTTAATCAGCTTTAAAGGCTGTGCGGAAACAGTATATATCTCAGAGAAACCGTTATCGTATGAAAATCTGATCAGTTTTTTACTCAGCAGACTTTTGATTATTTTATCAATATAGCCGCGGAATACACTTCTTGAGCTTTCTTTGTAATGATCTGACATATAGTATTCAAGTTTCCCTGAGATATCTTTATAATCAAACCGAACCAACTCTTGAAGAATTTTTATGATATTTTCAAAATTATTATCAGCTACAACATTTGACTCAGTTTTTATCGGAGGAAAAAAATACTTACTTTCTACCATACTCTTAGCGAAGATATAAAAGAGGAAGAAATCATTATTTATTCTAAGCTTGTTAAGCTGATCCAGAATTGTATCAAAATACTTCGGGTTTAAAGAATCTGGCCTCAATATTATCTTGTTCTTTTCGACACTCAGGCTGAAATACTTCTTTAAGAAATTAATATCTCTTTCTACCGTTTTATACGATACCCCATTTTCTTTTTCGTATATTTTCTTATCAATGAAGCCGTTACACGACAGCTCATTCATTGCTTTAAACAGTCTGTTTAGTGTAGATCTTGTATCAGGCATTCTCAATCCTAATTTGATTAGTTAAACTTGCAGTGATACACACAATCAGTAAATCTATTTCATTATTTTCATCTTGTAGAATCCTACATGAATTTAATGATATCTGTAGGCACATTTCTGGATCAGCTACAATTTTACATTCCCTCCACAGTCAGCCAATTCCTTTATAAGCTCAAGATAATGAATGAATTTCTGATTTTTCTTTTCAATATTCAGCCCGAGATAATCGCAATATCGCTTGTAATAATCGTGCTGGTAGAATGTATATCTCTCAGGGTAATGATAAGTAAGATAGACTGAGATTTCCCTTTCTGACTGATGAACAGAATTATTATTGTTACTGTTTACTTTTTTGTAAAGCACAGCACACCCTACCCGAAATGATATTATCCTTTCCAGTAGATCAATTTCTTCGTCAAACAGTCCCCTAAAAATTTTACTGACTTCTTCCGGTTCTGCTTTCGCCATTTCGTCAAGAGTAGCTTTGGACATCATATAGATGAGATTCGCATAATTCATAGCTTTTATCTCAGCTGCAAAATCCTCAGCATCAAGATTCGGCCTGCCTTTGAACCTTTCAACAAGCTGCCATTTATAAACTTCCTGCTCGAATTCTTTCTTATCTGAAAGATTCTCTTTGTACTTTGCGATCAGCTTTATGATTTTTGATTCATGCTCTTTATTCATAGCTCGCCTCCTTATTTAGAACAAGGTCAATTTTTCTTCATTTTTCAATGAATACTTCAATTGCCTGCAATACTGTCAAGCTTAGTTTTTAATTTATCAGTTAACTTATAGACTCCTGTTTTCGCGGCACCGGAAAATAGTATTAAACTGTATTTTTTTAAGATGGCGATATCCCTTTGCATGGTAGCTCTTGAGATATCAAATCGGTTCATAAGCTCTTTCAATCCTATACCATTTCTCACATATATAGTAACAAGTTCCTTGCTTAATCTGATTTTTACAGCCTCATTTACAGCCTCATTTACAGCCTCATTTACAGCCTCATTTACAGCCTCATTTACAGCCTCATTTACAGCCTCATTTACAGCCTCATTTACAGCCTCATCATGTGGTTTTCTCTCAGATAGTGACTTTGGCCCGTAAAAAGTTAAAGTTATGCCTTCTGAAGTTTCTTTCCAAACCGGCTCTCTTAATCCGGCGTTTTTGCATTCTTCTACTAACTTTATTGTCCCCCTGCCTAGTTTATCAATAAATCCCCGCAAATAAACTATATGGGCAATGTCCGGATTAACGGGATGCGACCTGTGATTTCTTTTTAAATCTTTAATTTGAATATCCTCGGGCAGTTTTCCGCTGTTTAAAATAACAAAAGTGTCGGGAAATACACTGATTGTTACTCCGCTTGTCGTACCGGAATACTCCCTGTGAATTAAAGCATTTATTACACCTTCCTGCAATGCTTTCTTCGGGAAAGAAAAATCAAGCCGTTTCCATTGGTTTTTGTCAAAAACACTTCTCGTTCCTAAGCCGTTAATGTACTTTTCGATATCCTCTCTTATTTTAAAAAGATTGCCTTCAAAATACTTGTCTCTGATTAAAGTTTTATCCGTTTTAGATTCAGCGTACTCGGTAAGCCTCACTCTAATCTGAGGTATGAATTTTGCCGGATTTTTTGCAAACAAAACTACACATGCATTTGTAAATGTACCGTTTGCGTACAGGCCGTAGTGAGAAAGAAAACTTAAGATGTCAGTTCCGGTATAATTTGTTTTATTATTTTTTTGTGATTCTCTCATTGTGTCTAAAATCAACTTGCTGTCAAGATCTACCAAATCTATTTCGGTAAATGCCTGTCTTTCCCAATTTTTCTCAGAGATTGATCTAAAGTGGATCAGATCGGAAATTTCTTTTGAAGTCGCTTTTTGAGTAATATGGCCTTTTCTATAATAAATACTGCCATCAAAAATGTACGGCTGTTTCGAACCTGCCCAGACTTTAACAAGCAATATATTCTTTCCGCTGATTTTTTCAATTGAAATTGATACCGGAGCTTCAGGGATAATGGAATTAACAAGATAATTCTCAAGGTCAGTTTTGCGTTTCTCTGCATTGTTCACACCAATAGTATTCTTTTCATCGTCAAGCCCGATAAGAACTGAACCACCTTTTGAATTTAAAAAACTGCAAACTATCTTTGCAATTGACTCTTTGTGAACTTCCAGTTTAAATTCGAGATGTTCACTTTCCCCTTCGGAAATTAAGTTATGAATTATTTGATCTTCTTTCATTTTTTTATTCCTTTTAATTTTTCTATTTCTGAGCGTCTCAATTCAATAGGCTCAAATTGTGTTTCTAAAAACAAAAATATTTCATTTATATGAAAAAAGGGCTGCACCCAGTTAGACCTTCTCTCTTCAGGCTCGATATGATTCAATATCGCATCATTGTACATGTGCACAACATCAGCACTGTCCATAATATCTGTTTTCTTGAATTTAAACGATTTATTCAGAGCACCGTTTTTATTAAACATATACTGACTGAGAATATCTTTTGCGAAAATCACATATTGGTGAGCAATAAACCATCTCGGCTTATCCAATTCAATCGCTTTCTTGAATTCACTATGAGTAATTCCGGAACCGTACCGTGGAAAAATTATACCTAAAAATAAATCACATTCCTCAACAGCTTTCAGACAAGATTCGGGAGCGGAAGCACCTGCAGGCACATAAAGAGAACCTTCCTTAGACATAACTACTTCATATTTATAACCTGAAAGAATTCCGTAAATCTGAGCAAGATCGTCTTCTCTTCCGTAAACGGTTGAAGATACCATAATTTTTAACTTTTTCTTCTTTTTCATCTATTTTATCTCTATTATTATTCCCTTATACAATTTTTATTCATTATTTATCGGAATGTTCATAATGCACTCACAGATTTTAAATTATCAGTCAATATACGCATTTTAAACTTTAATTTCCATAATTTTACATTACTTTTCCGCAATATGAAATATCTTGATTATTTATTCAGATTCAGCCCGATACAACACCGCGCATATCACGGGTCACCGACAGAATAAATTCCTTTTTGCAGACAATGCCGATCCTTTTTTTCTGATAAGAGTTATGACAGGCGGAGACAAAGAATTCAGCTCATTTTGCTATAAATCATCAAATATTTTGATTCCCCTAAAATCCGGTAGCAATAACTCCGATGCTGACCTTACCGTCGGTTCTATCTGAAAGGATCGGAAAAATTATGTTCGCCCCTTCGCTGATAGCACCATAAAAGCTATCCATAGCAGAATTAAGCTCTTCAAAACCGGGTTCTTCCCCGCCCGAGCCTCTGTTTATGCAAACCAGCAGCCTCTTTGCAATTGCGATCTTGCCTTTAATCGAACTTTTCCGGATAAATTCTTTAGCCATCTCCGGAAGAATTCCCGCTTGATAATCTTTCTCGGAATATGCGAAATAACCGGTCTTACCGCAATGGATCACCCACATAATGTCCATAAGATCAAGGCAGGTGAGGCTTTTTTTTGTACACGCGTCGCTCAAAGTTTTTACAGCCTGCTCAGCTTCAATTTCGGATGATACGCAGATCACAGTGTCGAAACATTGCAATATGAGAGGTTCCGGCGCGTCAGTAGTTAGATAAACTGCGACAACAAACCGTATTTTACTAGAATTTACCATTCCTGCCATTTGACCGGCGAACATTAACTGATCTTCACTTCTGCCGTCAAAACGAAATATCAGCAGATCTGCACCTTTTATATCAGCCGGGATCGGATCACAAGCGGCATTTAGCGAT
>SLFX01000072.1 GCA_007124045.1 Candidatus Delongbacteria bacterium
TGGTGATGACGGCGAGAGTGACGAACTGCACAACGATATTATTATTGACTACAAACTCCTGCCTTCAAGCTATACCGAAGGATACAGAGTTTATCAGAGGCTTGGAGGAAGTCCGTCCGATATAAGCTCCTATGTTAATTCGGGCGCGTCTCTTATAAATTTTACAGGACACGGTTATACGCAGGGATGGGCAGGTCCAAACTACAGCAACAGTCATGTGAACAATCTGACAAACGGTTCCAGGCTACCATATATAGTCTCGGTTTCCTGCGTTTCCGGTCTGTTTTCAGGATCTTCGGACTGTTTTGCAGAAGCATGGATGAAAAAGGAGAACGGAGGTTCCGTTGCAGGATGGTTCTCGACTATAAATCAGCCGTGGCTTCCACCAATGCGCGGACAGGATTATTTTGCCGATATTCTTGTAGGAGGATACGATTATTCAACCAATCCGGGTCACGGTATCAGCACCAGCGAACAGCGCTACACATACGGGTCAATAACTTTGAATTCGGCTGTGCTTATGCTCTCTGAAGCCCCCACAGACAATTCCACCATAGCAACCATCGAAACATGGACAGTTTTCGGTGACGGTGCCCTTCAGGTCAGAAGAGACAGGCCAATACCAATTGAAAACATGATAGAAACAGTTTTTTTGAACAGCTACTCGACAAGAGTGACTTCATCAGGTGAACCGGTGGAAGGTCTTACAGTAAGTCTTTACCGCGACGGAACCGCATATCACGGAATAACAGACGGTAACGGGGAAGTGGAGATAGAACACAGTTTTACGCCCGGTGAAGTTACTGTAACAATATCGGGTTTCAATATAGCGACTTATTCACAGGAAACTGCGGTCATAGCTCCTGAAGGGCCTTATCTTGTGGTCAGAGAATATGAATTTTCAACAAATGAATTCGGGGAAACTTCAACTCTGGATCTTTCAATAGCAAATGTCGGACTTGATGAGACATCGGGCGTGGAATTTTTTGTGTCCACCGACTCAGAATACATAACTATAAATACGGCCGGTTATTCATTTGATCCGGACATTGTCGCAGTTCCGGGGGGATCCAGTCTCGTCAGCAGCGGTGTTATAAGTTTAACGATATCCGGTAATATCCCCGACAGGGAAAGGGTAAGGTTTACGGTTGCTGTGATGGATTCTGAGGATAATGAGGGGTATTTTTCAAATATTTATCTGACTGCAAGATCACCGAGAGTTGAGGTAAGTCACGATATAGCTTCACCGACTTCAATACAGGGAACATCGCAGGAGGTCGTCTTTGCTATTGAGAACAAAGGAAGTACCGGATTCGGTTCTTTTACTGCTGAACTTGTTCAAACAACAGATCACGAGATCATAATGTCCGAACCCGTAGAGCTGGGTTCACTTCTGCCGGGTGACAAAATAGATATTTCTTTTACCTGTTTCTACGGTGAGGATATACCGAATTCAAGCAATGCCGAGTTCGAACTCAGGCTAATATCTTCCAGAGGACTGACTGAAAAATACAGCTACAGCCGGGTAATCGGCATGACCGAGAATTTCTCCAGCGGAGATTTTTCTAAAAACGACTGGGTTTTTTCTGGTGACACTAACTGGGTAATTGACGATGAGATATATTTCGAGGCCGGTTACTCCGCATCTTCCGGAACGGTCGGGCACAATCAGAAAGCTACCCTTTCGATATCTTTTGACTACTATCAGAACGGCACAATAAGCTTCTACAAGAAAGTATCATCCGAGCTGAATTACGATAAACTGAACTTTTATATCAACGGTGTTCTGAAGGGATCATGGAGCGGCAACCGTGACTGGGCCAGATTCGAATATGAAGTAGATGAAGGACTTAATGAATTTGTATGGACATTCGAAAGAGATCCGAGCCACGGATGGGGAATGGACAGAGCATGGATAGACAATATACTTGCGGCAGGCATCAATACAACAGGTATTGACAATGACAGTTACGCGGCAGTTCCGGACAGAATGGTCCTTCACCAGAACTACCCCAATCCCTTCAACCCAGTCACCACCATCAGATACAGCCTTGACAGGACCGCCGAGGTACGCTTGAGCATTTATAATATCAGCGGTCAGAAGGTGTCCGATCTCGTCAGCGGCATTAGAAATGCGGGACATCATAAGATCGATTTCGATGCCGGCAGGCTGAATTCAGGTATTTATTACTACACTCTTGAGGTTGACGGGAAAGCTGAAACGAAAAAAATGCTTCTGATCAAATAATATCTGATAAACTCAGGTCTTTTTCTCTTTGAGCATCAGAACAAAAGGTATTGCAAGAACGGACAAAAATCCCGCTGTGTGGAACGCTTTATCCAGTCCCCAAAGATCGCTCAGATAACCGATAACCAGAACCATCACCGAGCTTCCTGCGAAATTTATGGACATATAGGTTCCGTTCAGAAATGAAAGGTTTTTCGTGTCTCTCTCCTGAACCAGAGCGAGAATTATTGGATTACTACCGAAAAGAATGAATCCTGAAACTATCAGTACCGGTAGTATAAATATCTCAGGAAGATATAAGAAAGAGAACATCATAATCGGGTTCAGCACAGAGATTGCGGCCAGTGTATTCTTTCTTCCGATTTTATCTGAAAGCGATCCTATCGCAAGGGTTCCGGCCGCTCCGGCGAACTGCAGTAGAGAAAGTGATATGCCCGCAAACCATAAAGAATGACCTTTATGAGTAAGATAAGTAGGCAGAAACAGTGTCAGCGATGAGTGCATTGCCGATCTGAAGAACATCATGCAAAGAAGGATAAGAAAGAAACCGGTGTATTTTCTATACTCTTTAAAACCGGACTTTTCACCCGAATGACGGGAGTGAACCTTTATTTTCCTTATTCTGAAGTACAGAAATAATGAAACAGCAAGTCCTACAGGCATGACTCTCCAGCTTCCTTCGAAAGACCATAAGCTTACAGCCGAAAGAATCATAAGCGGTCCGAGAGTGCGGGCGAATTCCCCTCCAAGCATATAATAGCTCATTCCTGTCCCGAGCTTATCCGGCACTACTTTTTTTATTATGACTGGTCCCGGCACATGATAAATACTTGTTCCTATGCCTGCTACAACGACAAGTATTAAAAGAGAGGAATAATCGTTAACCGCCCCCAAAAGGCTCATAGATACAGTGATTATAACGCAACCCAGGATAAGGAAATATTTTGCGTCTATTCTGTCGGCTATCATGCCGAACAGAGGATTTAAAACCGTAGGAGCTTTTCTTGCAAAATCCAGCAGTCCCGCCTGGAATTTAGTTATTCCGAGACCGGATATAAGCAGAGGAAGGACAGGGGCGAGGAAAGCGGCGTACATATCCGATACCATGTGTGACAGCGAGAGGGTAAGTACAGTCGGATAGTCGAATTTCTTTTTAGCTGGAACTATTTTTTCTTTCAAAACTACTCCGTAACAGTTTTCACCGTGAAAATAAAGCAAAATTTACTGTTATTACAATGATATTTTTTATATAATACAACCGAATAAAATGGAGAAATGCCGATGAAGAAATATATCAGACACGGAATCGTATTTTTAGCCCTTGTATCTTTTATGATCTCCGGATGCGAAAAGGAAACCGGATACAGCCTCAGATCGCTTAATCTGAAGGGAAATGTCAAATCCGTTCATGAGATCAGCTATGAGCCGGTCGTAATGTTCGGTCAGATGACAAAAGGCCCCAGATCAAAACTGTTACCTGATGAGGTGTTACACTTTTTTAACGAAATAGGTCTGAAGACGGAAACGAGGATAATAAGACCCGACGGCAGTTACGGAAGAAATGTTCTGGAATACGATGACAATGGAAAACTTTTTAAAGGCCGCATGTTTCTCTCTGAAAACGGTCGTGAGCTGCTTATGTACCATTATAATTACATTCACGGAGAATCAGGTAAGTTAATCGAAACGGTAATGCACTCTATTGACGGAGACAGTATATTCGGCAGAACGGTAAATATTTATGGAGAACATGACAGGATTATCGAAGAGAAAAGGTACGGCAGCGGTGATACTGTTGTCGGAAGGATCACATTCGCTTACAACGAAAAGGGCATTCTTGAAACCCAGATAATTTATGGACAGGATAATGTTCCTGAAAGCACATATAATTTTGATTCTGACGGACACGAGCAGGAAATGATCATTCATCAGGAGAATTCTGACGATCTGAAATATTATTACATCTACGAATTTGACGAAAAAGGTAACTGGACAAGTAGGATTACATATTTTTATCAAAACGGCAAAGAGGCCGCGAATACTATCACCGAAAGGAGAATAGTCTATTATAAATAAGGCTGGGTTATGGCAGATGGCGACAATGTTCTTGGTGTTCTGAAAGAGCTGATATCAATAGATTCCAGAAATCCTTTCGAACTGAAGCGTAAGGGCGGAAAGTATCTTATCGGCGGGAGAGAGAAAAAGATCAATTCATACCTTGAGAAAAAACTTAAAGAGTCTGGGTTCAGAGTATTCAGACAACCTGCTCATGTTGACAAATACGGAACGCAACATTATAATCTTCTTGCCGAAAAAGGTGAAGGCGACAGATCAGTATTGTTTTACGGGCATACCGACACAGTTTCCGATCTCCCGTGGCTTCGAAGAAAAGATGCGCTGACGCCTGCGGAAGGCAGAGTGGACTTTCAGGGAAAAGAGAGGGAGGTTATTTTCGGACTTGGGGCTAATGACATGAAGGCGGGCCTTGCAGTAATGTGTCTTGCGTTCAAAGATATTGAGCCTGACGGTTTCAAAATAAAGGTTGCATTCGGATCAGACGAAGAATTCTATTCCGCCGGTGCGAATGTTCTGGCAGAAAGTTCTTTTTTAGACGATGTTGCCGCCGTTATGGTTCCCGAGATCGGTGACGGTCCGAACAGGTTTTATGGTCATGAAACTATAGGCGTCGGAAGGCTCGGAAGATGCGAATTCGAGGTCGGATTCTACGGTACGGGAGGTCATGGGGCGATTTCCGGCGATCCTTCTTTCGTCAGCGCTGCTGTAGAGGCCGCAAAATTCACCGTTGAATTCGAAAAGCTTAGAAAAGATCACCGCGATGTATTTGTGTTCTGCAGCGAAAAAGTTCCCGACAGTAAGGCCGTAGGAACAGCCGAAGGTTCGTTCTTTATATCAAGAACTGAATGCGGGAACGAAAGCCTGTCAATTCCCGCTTCGGGAAGAATAGTGATCGACTGTACCTATACGCCCAACTTTACGGTAAAAAAACTAAAAAGAAAGTTTCAGGATTTTATATCGGAGCTCTACAAAACAGGAATACTTACTCCGGTTTTAATTGGAGATCAGTGCAAAACACTTGAGCTGAAACTTAAAAGGAGACCCACACCTTACAGCGGAGCGTACCTGACACCTGCGGATCATCCTTTCACCGTATTCGTAAAGGACTGCGTTAACAGGGTTGGTTCATTTAAAAATTACAATATGGGTTATTCCGTAGCCGACGAGAATGTTTTTAAAAGGATCAGGCCGGATATACCGGTCATAGTGTCAGGTCCCGTAGGCTGGAATTCTCACAGGGCAAATGAGTGGGTGGAAAAAGAAAGTGTAAAAGGTCTGTTTAAACTCTACAGAACAGCGGCCTGTGATTTCGGAAAATATCTTGAAACTGCCCGTTTAAAGTAGTGAACTTTTTCAATTGCTTAATGTTGAAAAAAGACTTAATTTTCATACCCTGATAAACAAAAAAAAACAAAAAAAGGAGCGTCAAAATGGCAAGAGTAGTAATAATAATGGGAAGCGTAAGCGACCGTGACTGCATGAAGAACTGCGAACAGTATCTAGAACATTTCGGAATTGATTACGAAGTAAAAGTGCTGTCTGCGCACAGGAACCCTGAAGAAGTTGCTGATTTTGCTTCAAATGCCGAAAAGAACGGAGTGAAGGTTATTATAGCTGCTGCCGGCATGGCTGCCCACCTCGGCGGTGTTGTTGCTGCCCATACTATTCTTCCCGTACTCGGAGTTCCGATGAAAGGCGGCGTTATGGACGGTCTTGATGCACTGCTTTCTTTTGTCCAGATGCCGGCCGGTGTTCCGGTGCCTACTCTGGCAGTCGGAAACGCAGGAGCGAGGAACGCGGCCGTTACAGCTGCCCAGATACTGGCTTTAAATGACAACAATATGAAGGAGAAACTTCTTGAGTTCAAAAAAGCCGGATGTAAGATCTGATAAGGCAATTGTAATAATCCCCACATACAACGAGATCGAAAATGTCTCAAGGATGATAGAGGCTATCGGTTCTCTTTCCGAAAACCCTGATGTTCTTATTGTAGATGACAATTCACCCGACGGTACCGGAGCGGAAGTAGAGAGAATATCAGAAACCAACAGCAGTGTTCATCTTATAAGAAGAAAGGGAAAGTACGGTCTCGGTACAGCCTATATTGAGGGATTTAAATATGCTCTTGAGAGAGGATACGGATATATTCTGGAGATGGATTGCGATTTTTCCCATAACCCTAAAGATATTTCGAGGCTCTTGAAGGAGATTAACGGTCATGATCTTGTCATAGGATCAAGGTATATTCAGGGCGTTAATGTTGTGAACTGGCCGCTTAAAAGACTTCTTTTGAGTATAGGGGCTTCTGTTTATACCAGGCTTATAACCGGACTTCCGCTAAAAGATGCCACATCGGGTTTCAAATGCTTCAGAAGAGAAGTACTGGAATCAATTGACCTGAACAGAATTCATTCCAACGGATATTCTTTTCAGATAGAGATGCATTTTCTGACATGGAAAAAGAAGTTCAGGATCAAAGAAATGCCGATAATTTTTACCGACAGAATAGACGGACATTCAAAAATGGGTAAAAACATTGTCAGGGAAGCGGTTTTTATGGTTTGGAAGCTCAGATTCCCCTTTCTTGCTGTTAAGAAGAAAAAAAGAAAACGGAAGTGAAGTTGGATCTTTCGGTCATAATAGTAAACTATAATGTCAAGTATTTCCTCGAGAACACAATAAGGTCGGTCAACGAATCTGTCAAGGGAATGGAATACGAGATCATTGTCGTTGACAATGCGTCCAGAGACGGCAGTCCTGAATACATCAGGGAGAAATTTCCTGAGATTAAATATATTTATAACGAATCAAATTTAGGTTTTGCAAGGGCAAATAATCAGGGATTGAGAATAGCGAAGGGTGATTTTATTCTCATACTGAATCCTGATACTATAGTTAAGGAAAAATCAATTTCCAAACTGATAGGCTATCTTAAGGATAATCCCAGGACGGGACTGGCAACATGTAAGATAATCGGACCTGAAGGCCAGATAGACGCTTCATGCCACAGGTCTTTTCCCACTATATGGAACTCATTCTGTCATCTTTCCGGGCTAAGCAGCGTATTTCCCAACTCAAAAATGTTCGCAAGTTATAACCTGTCTTATCTTAACGATGACAGTATAGCTGAAGTTGATGCTGTTTCCGGTTCTTTTATGCTGCTCCGCAAAGAAATCATTGATAAGGGCGTACTTATGCCTGAAGAATATTTTATGTATGGAGAGGATATTGACTTTTGTTATCAGATAAAAATGCAGGGTTATAAGATAGAGTATGTCCCTATAGCAGATGTTATTCATTACAGGGGGCAGAGTTCTAAAAAAGATAAAATAAAACTCAGAAAGTATTTTTTTGATTCGATGAAGATCTTCGTTAATAAAA
>SLFX01000108.1 GCA_007124045.1 Candidatus Delongbacteria bacterium
CGATGATGGCGAATAATGCTATGAGAGCTGCAGGAAACACTCTTATTCCAAGCGTAGTTATGATGAGCTCGGTAATAGTGAACACAGTTCTTGATCCTCTCTTGATATTCGGGATCGGCCCTTTTCCAAGACTTGAACTTCAGGGGGCCGCAATAGCTACAGTAGTAGCGAGAATGGCAACCTTTATAATTGCCCTTCTTATGCTGAGATTCAAATTTGATATGCTCTGTTTCAGACGGCCGTGCATGGATGAACTTTTTGAATCATGGAAGAAAGTTCTTTTTATCGGAATACCTGCGATGATAAATCAGTTCATCCCTCCTATCTCCATGGGAATCGTAACAAGACTTGTGGCCGGATATGGCAAGGAGGCGGTAGCAGGTTTTGGAGTAAGCACCAGAATAGAGATGTTCTCGCTTGGGCCTATGATGGCACTGGCCACAGTGATGATAGCTTTCACGGGTCAGAATCTCGGAGCACGAAAATTTGACAGGATACTTCAGGGTGTTAAATTCGGTAACAGGTTCTCGATGACACTCGGATTAGTTTTCTTTATTGTTCTTTCGTTTTTTGCCCGACCTGTCGCACTTCTTTTTAACAGAGATCAATCAGTAGTTTCGGTAGTAGTTCTATATTTGTCTATAGTATCCGTTTCGTACGGTTCTATCGGAGTTGCGATGTCCGCCTCAAATAGTTTCAGCGCACTTCATAAACCTTATACGGCAATTTTTGTAAATTTCATTAGAATGTTTGTCCTGCTTATACCTCTCTCAATCATGGGAGCGTATATTGCAGGTTTAGCCGGGTTATTTACAGGTCTCTGCTTATCTTTTCTGGGTGGTGCATATTTTTCAGATTTCTGGCTTAAACGGACCGTCGGCAAAATGGCTCATACCAAAATCCTCTAAAACAAACCGTTTATGTTTCCCTGATTATCTATATCCATTTTGATCGCAGCAGGTTCTGACGGCAGTCCGGGCATACGCATGATCTCTCCTGTAATAGGTACAAGGAATCCTGCGCCTGATGATATCTGTATCTCGCGGACAGTGACTATAAAATCTTTCGGTCTGCCGAGAAGTTCGGGATTATCCGAAAGCGATTTCTGAGTCTTGGCTATACATACCGGCAGTTTATCAAGCTCAAGCTTTATTATCCTTTTAATGTCGTTCTTAGCCTGAGCGGTATAGTCTATGGCCTCGGCACCGTAAATAGTTTTCGCTATCTTTTCTATCTTCTTTTCGATCGGCCATTCCCATTCATAAAGAGGCGTGAATTCATTTATGCACAGATCGGCTGTTTTCTTCACGGCTTCCGCAAGCTCTATTCCGCCCTCTCCGCCTTTAGCCCAGACATCAGCCACGGCAGCTACCATGTGTCTGCTTTTAACAAAGTTTTTAATAATATTGATCTCTTCGTCCGAGTCAGTATGGAATTTGTTTATCGCCACGACCGGGCAAATATTAAAGTGCTTCATGTTCTCCATATGTTTTTCAAGGTTGGCGAGACCTTTTTCGACCGCTGCCGGGTCAGGTAATGTAAGGTCTTTGAGCTTTGCCCCGCCGTGAAATTTAATAGCTCTGACTGTGGCTACAAGAACGACCGCTTTGGGATTCAGACCTGCGGTACGGCACTTGATGTCGAAAAATTTCTCGGCGCCGAGGTCGAAACCGAAGCCCGCTTCGGTTACCACATAGTCTGAGAGCGACATTCCTGTCTTTGTCGCGATGATAGAGTTCGTACCCTGAGCTATGTTAGCGAACGGGCCGCCGTGTATTATGGCCGGATAGCCGCCGATGGTCTGGACAAGATTTGGCTTGACAGCGTCCTTCAAAAGTGCCGCCATTGCGCCGTTCGCTCCGAGGTCCCGCGCGAAAACAGGCTTTTTGGAGTGCGTGTATCCTATGAATATATTACCGAGCCTTTTTTTAAGGTCGGCGATATCACTGCTCAGGCACAATATGGCCATCACCTCAGATGCAGCGGTGATATCGAAACCCGTTTCTCTCGGAATACTGTTCTTCGTACCTCCCAGACCGATCACTATATCCCTCAAAGAGCGATCGTTCATGTCCATAACTCTTCGCCAGCTGACAGTTCTTGAATCAAGGTCTATCGCACTTTTTTTATTCTGAAGTTCGTTGTCTATAAGCGCCGCCAGCAGATTGTTAGCCTTCTCGACAGCTGACATATCACCGGTAAAATGCAGGTTTATATCTTCCATCGGAAGTACCTGTGCGTAACCGCCGCCGGCCGCTCCGCCCTTGACTCCGAAAACAGGTCCGAGAGAAGGCTCGCGAAGAACCACGGTCGCTTTCGCTCCGATCATATTAAGTGCCTGCGAGAGACCGATAGATATGGTCGTTTTTCCCTCTCCGGCGGGGGTCGGAGTAATTGCCGAAACAAGTATAAGCTTTGATTTTTTAACCTTTTCTTCATCAATCAGTTTAAGCGGTAGTTTTGCTTTGTACTTACCGTAATACTCAAGATCACTTTCGGTTATTCCGATCTTTGCAGCAATTTTCGAAATATGTTCAGTCTGCGATGATTTGGCTATGTCTAGATCTGTCGGCATAATTACTCCTTGTTTTTCAACATTCTGATTAACCTGTGTAATATAACAAATTTTATTTTGATTTGTGTAAGTTTTTACTTATATTTGTAACTGTTTTGATCAATATTACGAGACATAAGGCGGCAAAATGAAGTTCGAAGGCAGACAATACCACTCTCTATGGTATGAGAATGATAAAATCAAAATTATTGACCAGCGTTTTCTTCCTGAAGAATTCAGAATAATCAGTCTTTCTACCTGCGAAGAGGTAATTGAAGCTATAAAAAACATGGCTTTGAGAGGTGCACCTTTGATCGGAGTGGCATCAGCCTACGGGACTTATTTTGCTTACAGGCAGTGTTTTAGTGCAAAGTATCCGGAGGAATGTTACATTTCACTTGTGGAAAAGCTCAAAAATGCCAGACCCACTGCTGTTAATCTTGTATGGGCTGTTGAACAGATAAACAGACTGATACTCTCAGGGCTTGAGCTTGAAAGAATTCTTTCAATGGTAAAAAATCTCGAAAATAACGAGATAAAATGCTGCAAAAAGATCGGAGAGAACGGTTCTGTGCTTTTAAAACATATTGCAATGGCGAAAAAAGACGGAAATATTAATGTACTTACCCACTGCAATGCAGGATGGCTGGCAACTGTTGATATCGGCACTGCCTCTGCACCAATTTTCAATGCAAGGGATAATGAACTTGATGTTCATGTCTGGATCGGCGAAACAAGGCCGAGAAACCAGGGGGGAAAACTGACTGCATGGGAATACTTTCACGAGAATATCGCCCATACGGTGGTATCGGATAATTCTGTAGGACACCTCATGCAGAAGGGAATGGTGGATATTGTCATTACCGGCGCGGACAGGATTGCCAAAAACGGAGATACTGCCAACAAGGTGGGAACTTATCTCAGAGCTCTCGCGGCAAAGCACAATAAAATACCTTTTTACATTGCAGCGCCTCTTTCTACAGTTGATTTTTCTCTGAGAAGCGGAGAACAGATACATATCGAGGAAAGAGACGAGAACGAACTGAAATATATAGGCGAAACTCCTTTAATCCACGAACTTTCACCTGTTATGAATCACGCTTTCGATATTACTCCGGCTGAACTTATAACCGGCTTTATTACTGAAAGAGGTATAATCGACCCTAAAGACATAAAAAGGCTTTCATTATGAAAAAACTGATGCTTCCTGAAAAAGGCATTGTGTGTGCCTGTATTAAAACTTCTATGGGATGGCTCGCTTACGCAGTCAGTTCAAAAGGGTTAAAAGAGTGCAGATTCATGTTCGAAACGAAAAAAGATGCTGAAGATACCCTCAAAGCCATTTTTAATGAAAACGAACTTCACTCTGACGAATCGGTCTCGGAGAAATGGTCGGAGCTTTTTGTAAAATATTTTGCCGGAAAGTTAAAATCATTCGCAAAAACACCTCTGGACACATCATCCTGGACGGATTTTTCTAAAAAGGTGTACGGAGCCGTCAAAAGCATCCCTTACGGCAGAACGGCCTCTTACGGTGCCGTAGCGTCGTATCTCGGTAACGAGAAAGCATCAAGGGCTGTCGGCAATGCACTAAAAAGAAATCCAGTCCCGCCGATTGTACCGTGTCACAGAGTAATAGCTGCAGACAAAGAACTGTGCGGTTTTTCTGCCAACGGCGGTCTTGATCTTAAGCTGAAGATGATAGAAATGGAGAGATCGAACCCTTGATCTCAAATTAAAAAGGGCGGAATCATCCGCCCTTACATTTAGCACTCCAAAACCTCTACACGAATGTCTGATCGTCGAACTGCTTTTCTTTCTTAATGAACTTAAAGTAAACTATAAGGAAAGCGATAATTATAAGCGAGGAAATGACAGATTCGAAAGGATGATCTACCAGCACAAGTGTTCTGTCAATAAAGAGTGCGACCCTGCCCATAACAGTAGAACCGAAAGCTGCTCCGAAGAAAATCATCATGATAACAATACCCGCCCTTGCAGTTTTACCCAGTATGCCTTTGTGCGGTTTTGAGAAGAAAAAGTACATTAGTGCCGAGAAAGTACCAAATATTATTACGAACCACTTTGATGATTCGTAAAGTGATCCCTGATTTAACGGCTGCATCAGGTTTGTACTCTGCCTGAGTACATTCTGTACGGTTATCGGGATAACATATCCTGCAGCATATCCGAAGAAAAAACCGTAGTAATAGTTTGCCACCCATCCTCTTTTTCTGGAAAACCTGAAGAACATTGTAAGTGCAAGAAGGAACCATAGAATTATAAAAATATCGGACGCTTTAAATTCTATGATCATATCATTAATAGGCATGATAAAAAAAGGTCTGATAACATAGTTCCACGACATAAGCCATCCGTATCCGAGAGAAACACCTATAAAAATATTTTCACCTATTTTATAAAGAGGATTATCCCTGTAGAGAAATGACATTATCATCAGAGTGGCAAGAACAGGCATCCATCTGAAGAAAAAATTATTAAGAAATATCGAGTCAAGTAGTGCGTCCATTATGATCTCCTGTTCTTTTTTTCAATAAAATATACAATATTACCGATCAGTACGAATCCGAAGACTACAAGATGTGAAAGTGTAAGGGAAGCCATTCCCCTGGTGGCAGTATCGTAATAACCCGGTCCGTCAGGATCATATTTTTCCGATACCATCATCTCATATTCAGCCGCTCCGCGCAATCCGAAACTCAAACCCGTCAGCTGACCTGTCTGAATAAACGGTATGTAGTCGGGCCCCATGACAGCGGTAACAGCAAGTCCGAGAGTATATCCAAATCTGATCTGCATATCCACCCATGTAAAATGCCATCCCGAACCAGACAAGCCGAGTATGAATCCGATGTCATTTATAGTTTCTACGCCGTCGAAAATAACACCTTCTTTTTTGAAGGTTCCTTTATAATCTGTGGACATACTGAATATCATAATATCTGAACTTATGGGTATCCATTCCATGTGTATATAATCAACCCCTTCCCGCAGGTGTGCGAATTCATCTTCGGCCGTTATCTCGGCTACAGCATCTTTTCCAAGACCTATACCCATGAGCGTGGCATAGTAAATAAAGACCTTAAGTTCTTTTTTCATGCAGTGCCTGAAAAATGCCTTGAAGAAAGGAACAAGTTCAGCCTTTACTGAAGGGTCGAAAGCCCAGTCAATATGTACCGCATCACCCTTTTCAAGAGATTCAATATAATTGAATATATACTCAGTCTCTTTTGTGCTGCTTACCGGGAATCTCAAAAATTCTGTTCCCGGAAGAAAGGGAATGAGGATTGAAAGAAATACCAAAAGGTATATGATCCTTCTGTCAATTTTCTTTATTTTTTCATAAAATTTCATTTTACACCCGATCCTTAATTTTATTCAGACAAATGAGCTCGTTCAAGCCCGAAGAAAATTCTAATGAACATCGTTATAGATCCCAGATAACCACCGAATATGATCGCCCTTCTGCCCGCACTCGATGGCGCGTCCAGTATCCATTCGCCAAAAAGCGGGATCTTGTCCCATATTGCCTCACCGAGAGGTATCTTTCCCATCATCACGATCACCGAGGCGACCAGAAGTACGGCTGATTCAAGTGACTTGGCCTTGAACGATCTGTATGCTGCTGACGCGATGTAAAAAGCCAGCAGCGAGAATACCGTTGCCTGAAAAGGAACATAAACATTCATGAACATTGACATGAACGGAGTTCCCGGACTCATCCCTCTTTTCGCTCCGAGAAAAAGCATCAGTAATATCATTGATATTCTCAGAAACGAATAATATCTTTCGTTATTGTATTTAATTTTCATATACATCTGTCTCGAAACAGAGTAAATGGATATCATTACTCCTACAACTCCGCCTATCCTTAATCCGTTCGCAAAGAAAAGCTTCAGGTTTTCATAGAAAAGACCGGCGATGAAAAACTCTGTGTACCAGATCACTCCCGCTACAAGTCCCATAAAAATTGGTATTTCTTTTTTCATAATTCTGATTCCTCAGATTTAAGTTTTACTTAGTGTCCAGAAGGTCCGCGATCCATGTCCATTCAGCATTAATAGTAAGAAGTATAGTGCCGAGCAGAAACAAAAATCCGAACAGTATTTTACCATAGTCGGAGAGTTTCAGATTTGAAAGAACCTGAGCATCTCTTGAAAGATAAGCGGCGGCGGCGTAAAGCTCTTCTCCTATAAGAGTATAATCGCATGCCGTAATGAAGAACGGTAACTGTGAAGCGTCAACAGTTCCTGCCACCTGTATAGCTCCGGCAGCGTAACCGGCCTCGGCGATAAGAAGAGATTCGGCCGCATAAGTTCCAAAATGGAATGCGGAAGCAGGTTTCAGTCTGGAGATCAGACCTGACAGGCCCGCAGCAAAAGCAAACTGATCCGAAACCATAAAGAAACAGTTGGTCTTTTTATGATCTTCCGGATAACCTGCGTCAAGAAACCCCGAACTTACCATTTCTTCGGCGACCTGAAGAACGATAGGGTCATAAGCAGGATAAACTATCTCCGCTTTGAATTCAGCCACTTTTTTGGAAACATTCCTCAGAATAAGCATACTTGCTATTGTCTGCGGATTTGTAAATGCTCCAAGACCGGAATCATAAATGATCGGTTTTCCCATCTCTGTCGCTCTTCCGACGGCATCGTCAATTGCATCAAGACCAGGTATTCTTCTGATGAATATTGAATCTCTCTTTTTTCTGACAGTTATAAAAACATAGAAGAAAAGTATGAAGAACATCAGAGAACCGATTAGAACATTAAGTCTGTATGTCCTGAATCCCCTTTCCGCTGCGAACCTTGAATAAACCCTCATTCTTGAGTGGAGATCATGATAAAATTTTATTCTGAGTATATTTCTGAAAAAAGGCTCAAGTTCAGGATCGCCTGTTTTTATTTTGTTTATGAGTTCTGCATTAATATCGTATATGCCCGGATGAGTCATATACCTTGAAGTAATAGACATCAGCCTAACAACTTCATCAGTCTTGACCTTGTCAATGTTGACTTTCCTTGCTTCTATCCACTGATCGTAATAAAAGGATTCAAGATCTCTGTCACCTGCCTCAATAGCCTCTCTCCGGAGTTTATACATCTCGTCTATATTGGCCCTGATCATCTCCCTATATTCATCTTCCCTTGAATTTACATATCCGGCAATTATACCCGCTATTTCCTCGAGACCTTCTTTGACCTCGGGAGCAACATAAAGGAAGTACAGTCTTTTATCAGTAAGTCTTGTCGTTTCACTGTAAACTCTGTCAAGCATTTCGTCCCAGCCGATGCTGAGTCTCCTGATATTCCTGTAGATGTTTCTGATCTCTGTCGCTGTCGAAGCTGTAATTCCTGAGTTCGCACCCCGCATCAGATAATCTTCAATCACATCGAGCCTGCCAATATCCATTTGATCTGCATAACCCAGAAGTGAAGGATTCTTCTGATTTCCGGAAAGTTCGTTCTCTATTCTTTCCAGTTCATCACTGATCAGTCCTTTGTAAAATTCGTCTTGTATCAGCGGATAAACAACACTATACAGTTCACCGAGCCTTTCCATATCACTTCTGTTGGATTCATCAGGGTCTGCTCCTGATCTGTAAAATGAGTTCACATACGAAGTCACTCTGGGTAGAAGAACCTCGTAGTCTCTGGAGACATCCCAGTCTTCGTAGATCTGCATGAATCTCTCAGCTGCTTTCTTACAGAGAATCTCCTCTTCTGTGAGTTCTTCTTCAGCCTGATAATGCTCAGTCTCAGACTCTCCTTCAGTTTCAGCCGGCTCAATGTCACCGGCCTCTTCCGCGATTTCAACTGCATGACCCTCAGCTTCGGCCATCTCTTCCTGAGACCACAATATCGCGGCAGAAAAAAGGACAGTCAGCATGATAATAAGAAATCTTCTCATAGTCACCTTTTCCGTTCTTATATTTATTTCTGATATTTTATTGCAAACCTTCACACATCACCTCAAATTCACGAATAGGTGATTATATGAAACCATCCTAAAAAAATCAACCTTTAAATAAATAAATTTTTATCGGTAAAAACCGATCCTGTAAACATAGATCTCGTTATCGTCCCTGTTGAAAACAAACAACAGATCGCCCTTTATCGTCTTTTCGAAACCGTCTTCATTATAATAGAAGTCAGATCCTTCGGCATTAAGATCAACAGTGTTCAGATATACTCCATCTTTAAATACATCCAGAATAAAATTGAAGATATCGTTTTCTGTTCTTCTCCTTCCGGCTTCGACAAGAAGATATCCGTCTTTATGAAAATAAATTTCCTTCACGGCTTTTTTTGTTCTTATTCGCGAAGGGTCCACCTGTCTCCATCTGAATCTGGATTCAAGAGCTTTCATCATATGTTCTCTTTCAATATCCGAATATTGTACTCTCGCATGATTTTTTCTGATCTCGGAGACCTTGTTACCCGAATAGTCAAAAACCTCTATCAGATATCTCATATCGGAGTTTTCAGCCACAAAAATATTACCGTCCCCGAAAGTAAACTTATTTATATGGTCTTCAGGAATAAAATCCCTGAAATCCACTTCCGTCTGTTCAGATACAAGTTCAGTAATTTTTTCGAAATTTCCGTTAAGGATTGACAGACTGTAATTTATGCTCATGGCGCCGCCGCTTCTGCCTCCCGAACGCCCGAAAAGTATCCCTGCAAAATTTCCGTCCCCGATACTTACAAGAGTTTGCGGTAGACCATTTTCACGCAAAGGAACAATATCTTTAATGAAATTTCCGTCTCTGTCAAAAGTAATCACTTTACGCTGCCTCTGATCTGAAATATAAACAGTGTCGGAGTAACACAATATCTCAATCGGGGCTGTCATTTCCCCGGGGCCCGTCCCTCTTTCCCCAAAACGGTTTAAAAACGATCCGGAACTGTCATACTTGAATACCGAAGCTCTTCTTCTATCAAGAATATATATGTTTCCATCGTCATCCAGATCTATAGATGTTATGTTGCGTATTACATCCGTAGTATCGCCGGTATCCTGATTCAGGATGAAAAGAAGTTCTGTTTCTACTTTCAGATCTCTGTCAGAAGGATAGTTGCCGTTCCTGTAAACCGTAATGCCGTTAACAATCTCCACGCTTCCAGTCTGATCAGGAACGCAGGAATGAAGTAATATCAGACTTAATATCCAAACGAGTATCTTTATTTTTTTTAACAGCATCTCAGCCCTGTAGTTTTTAGAGTTAACGGAATAAAACGAATTTTATTTTTCATTTGAGAAATTATGGCGTTTTGGCAAGCCTGAAACCGTGATCGACCATACTCGAAAATGGGGAGCTGTAACGGAAAGAGACCCGTGAGTAAAATGCGTTTCTGTACCAGTTCCCTCCGCGCAGTACTCTCTTTGAACCGTCCGCAGGTCCGTCCGGGCCTCTGGGATTGATCTTATCTTCTTCAGTGTACATGTCCCACCAGTCCCAGCACCATTCCATCACATTTCCGGCCATATCGTAAACTCCGTAGGCGTTCGGCGGAAAACTTCCCACGGGCGAAACACTGACGGGATAACCGGGATGATTGCCTTCAGTAAGACTTACATCGTATGAATAATAAGGTTCTCCATCTGACCAGAAGCTTAAATAATTGGCAGATGTATCGCCTTCAGAACCGTGGGAGATGGTGTCGCCGTCCGGAAAATTCTTGCCGTCAAGACCGCCCCTGGCCGCGAACTCCCATTCAGCTTCAGTCGGAAGTCTGTATCCGTCGGCAGTCCAGTCGCATATAACTGCATCCCATGCAGGGTCTGTACGATAAGGAGGAATACCCCAGTCATCAGGATCGGTCGAACCGAGAATGGTATAGGCAGGTGTTAAACCTTCGGCAATACTTCTCAGGTTACAGTACCTTAATATATGGTACCAGAAAACTTTGTAAGCCGGATAATTATCTCCCTGGCCGTGCGTATAGGTGGCAGACGGCATATAATCTGTCCATTCTTTTTGAGTTACAGGATATTTCCCTATATAGAATGCATCTACTGTTACCTGATGGACAGGTCTTTCCCAATAGCCGCCTTCGCCTGAATGATCTCCCATGTAGAAAGTACCGCCCGGAATAAGAACAAATCTTTCCTCGGGCTCGACCGTAACATTGATCGTGTCGGATATTCCTACATAACCTTCAGTGCAGTAAGCCTTTGCGTATATCGAATGAGAACCAATACTGCCTGATGTATTCCATAAAAATTCAAACGGTGATTCTGTAATAGTGTTTTCGAGTTCGTTATTTAGGTAGAATTCTACACAGGAAATCGTTCCCGCGAATGTAACATCCGCACTGACCGTAACTATTTCTCCTTCAGTGAACACTGAGCTGTCATCTATATCTATCAGACTTATCTCAGGAATTACGGGGTCTGAGGGTGCCGAAGGACTGTCCTTTGAACACGACCAGAAAATCAGACCCGTAAAAGCCAAAAATGCAAAAATTATTCTAAATTTACTCATAATATTTCTCCGCAGATTCTTCATCATATCAAATATAACAATTGAGCTTCATCAATGCAAGAATTTAATTAGAGTGTATTTTGCGTCAAACATCATCCCCTGTTGCTTTTCTCACAATTTTTGTTTAATTTCCAAAAAAATCAGGAAGCTGTTATGAAACCTTATTTCCTTCTTTTTATAATTTTCGCCGCTACCCTCTCCGCCCGTTACTCGACCTCGAAATACGATTCGCTTTTCATTCAGGCGTCGGCTTCCTTCCATAATCATCAGGTCTATGTTGAACCGGCGAGGCAGAAGATCATTGATATCGGCGAGTACATTATTCCTTTTCTTGCGGAAAAATCTTCGTCACGCCAGCCGAGGGAGTATCACGCACTTCGAAATCTTTTTTCCAGAATAGACCCGAAGCTGTCTTCGAGGTACCTGATGGATGTGATCAGAATGGAGGACAGGGAAAGTTTTAACGCTGCGGTTGAATTTCTCGGCCTGTCGAAGTACGAGCGCGGGCTTGAATTTCTGGAGAGTTTTCTTTCTTCGGATTCTTCGTGGGTGAAAGTCGCGGCTTTAAAAGGCATCGGTGATCTTAAGGATCCTAAAAGCCTTCATGTTCTGCGCCCGTTTAAGAACGATGAGGATTTCCGGATCAGATGGCAGGTCGCGGCCGCTTTCGGCAAAATGGACACTCCCGAAGGCGACAGGGAGCTTATTTCGATGCTCGGCGACTCTCTTCAGCTTATTTCACACACTGCTCTGCGATATCTCGATCTGCATCTTACTGCCGATTCGTTAAAACAAAGGCACAAACTTCTCGCTAAAAAGGACGGCCCGGTTCTTCTTGATCTTCTCAGGAAAAAGCATATTGAGGGCATTGATGTTCCTCTTATTTCTGAAGCTTACCATGAGATTTCAGCACCGGATTCTGTCTCTCTTCTTACGATGGAAGATTTACTTTCCGACGATTCGGTGATCTATTCCGCGCTTGAAAAGCTCTATATGTCAAGAAGAGATTTCTTTCTGCCGGTCAGGACTGAAAAGGAGGTGTTTCTCTTTCCTTCCATAGCCGAAATGTTCAAGGACCCGCTTCTTCAGGCTGCTCTTCCGGTCGAAACGGTCAAAGATTATGATATTTTTCCGAACATTGATTTTAAAAGTCTATGCAAAGAGTTTCAGATCCCCGTTCCGTCATACGATCCGGGCAGGGTTGATATTGACTCATTCATAAAAAACCACTCTTATATTACGGCTGTTTTCGATTCGGCATGGCATAAATATCCCGACATGGAAAAGATCATAAATGAAGTCAGGGAAAGATATTTTGGAGAAAGAGAGACTGAAAAGGATCTTCCCGGCGACGATATTTCGGTAATGATAAGAAACAGGCTTGACGAGCGAAGGTATTATGACGAAAGCCGGAAGTTCTACAAAGAGACGCTTAAGGACTTTGAGCCTTCTTATATTATTAAGGCGGGAATAATGGCGTACAGGAATTTTCTCGCGCTTAAGGAATTTGTGAAGGAAAACGATATTGAGCCTTTTGAGAAAGACACTCCGTTCGGCAGAGTCCGCGCAGGCAGTAAAGGAGACGATGTTTACGAAGGGAGCTATTTTCTGATAATTGACAGGGGCGGGAACGATACGTACAGGCTGAATAATAAGGATCAGCGTTTTTCATACATTATTGACCTTGAAGGGAATGACAGATATATTTCGGACGGGTTCGGGCCGGCTTCGGCTTTTAACGGGATATCTTTCCTGTACGACGGTAAAGGTGATGATATCTACGACTGCAAAAACTACTCTCTGGCCTCTTCCCTGTTCGGTTTTACTGTTCTTCTTGACGGAGGCGGGAACGACAGGTTCATTTCGAACATCCATTCTCAGGCGGCGGCCACCTTCGGATACTCGTGCCTGTGGAACGCGGGCGGTAACGATGTCTATATCGCCGAAATGAAATCCCAGGCGTATGCAGGAGTGCACGGCTATGCGGTCCTGGTTGAGGATGAGGGCAACGATAACTATACGCTGTCAGGCAATCAGGTGGATGTTCTCCGCTATTCCGACCATTTTATGTCCATGGGTCAGGGATATTCATTCGGCGACCGGGACCACGCCGCCGGGGGTATTGCGATGCTTTTCGACAAGCAGGGCAACGACAACTATGTTTCCGATATATTCGGTCAGGGCGGCGGCTACTGGTTCGCGTTCGGAGCGCTGTACGACCTCGCCGGCAACGACAACTACATCTCGTACCAGTACTCGATGGGTTCGGGCGTGCACCTCGCCTTCGGAACCCTGATAGACCTTGAGGGAGATGATTCTTACAGATCTAAAGGCGTCTCGATAGGCTGCGGGCACGACTATGCCGGCGGAATGTTCTTTGACCTTCAGGGCAATGATTCGTATCACGCTGAATCACTTTCGATCGGCGGGTCCAGCGCGAACGGGATCTCGGTGTTCTTCGACGGCGCGGGCGACGACCTCTACTCCGCGCACCAGCCCAACACGATGGGCTGGTCGGACTGGCGGCGGGATGCCGGATATATAAGCATATTTATTGATATGAGCGGAAAGAACAGGTATTCGTCACCCGCCGGCAAAAGCGGTAAAAAGTGGTACCGCGGAACATGGGGCATCGGGCTCGATCTTGATCACAAGATCAGGAAATGATCTTATTTTTTAGTAATCACATATGATCCTTCCAGCCTGAAGCGACCGCATAGGCCATGCACCTTTTGAAGATATCATAATTCATTTTCGGTTATTGCTCCGGTTGACAAACCTGCTAAAAATTCTCTTTTTTGTCAACCGGCCTGATTTTCTAAAAACAATATATATCAGGCTCCCATGACCGTATTCTTTTTAACTTTTGATATCGGTTCGTTTAGAATTGAAGCTGCTTTCCCGCATGTAATAAGCTCAAGAGACAAAGCCTTATATACAAGCTTTCTGAGTTTTTCGGGTTTTTCAAAAATGCCGTCTCTATATTCAACTTTATCTGTTAAGGACTTTAAATTATATTTCCAGCCTGTTACTCCATCTTCAAGCAGCCTGAAAACCACATCATTTGCGCTCATTCCAAAATACCGTGCCGCAGAATGTAATTCATAGACCGTTATCAAATTCCTTCTGACGCCGAACTCTTTTGCCAGAACCTTCTCAGGAAGGAGCATATTTAAAGCAAAAGACCTTAGGACATTATCATTTTCCCCGCAGCTGTCCGCAATTCGCATTAGGCGACCCAGCTCGTATAAAAGCCTGTATCTTTTTGCTTCATGATCCAATCCTGAATTTATGAGGATCAGAGGATATTCTCCTTCATAATATCCGAAGGCGGAAATAATTTTTACCTCATCAGGAGTTTCTATAACATTTATTCCTGACGATTCAAGAAACCACACCACACTGCATATAGGGCCGTTTGCTCTGTCTCTACATTCAATAATTATCTCCGTGCTTAAAGGCGATTTTTCAATCTTCAGAATTCTTTCAAGTTCGAAAAGTTTTTCAAGCTGCTCCAACGCACATGCTTCCACCATCCCGGCTGTTTTGGGAGATACTGCCGAAGAATAATTGACAGATAGTTCTGATGCGTCCAAAAGAGACGATCTGAAAAAATAATCAATATTGACACCGAGAACTTTAGCTATATTAATAAGATTTTCGCTTGTGGGAAAAGATCTTTCAGCCTCATATTTGCTTATCATCTGCTTTGAGATATTGATTTTATCCGCCAGTTGCTGCAAAGTCATTCCTTTGGCGATCCTTGCATTTTTCAATCTTTCGGCGAACAGATTATTCATTTTAGGGTTTTTGCTCCGGTTGACAATTTTCGCGTAAATTTACTACTTTGTCAACCACTTGTCAAGTTATGAATCATGGTCGAATATACAAAATCACATATGATCCTTCCAGCCAGAAGCGACCGCATAGTCCATGCACCTTTTGAAGATATCATAATTCATTTTCGGGCAATAAATATTCTCAGACTCAAGCAAAGGCGCAGTCCTGTCCGTCAAAAACACCCTTCTGTCGGCTATATACGGAAGATACATTTTCACATAACTCTCGAAAAGCTGCTCAAGACCGTTTTTGTCCTTTATCTCTCCCTCATCGCCGTTGACTACTTTCAGCCCTTCTATGCCAAAATACTCCGAAGTGTATTCAATGAGCTCATTCAGATCGCCCGCACCGCTGTTCACTATATGAAAAATTCCGTCTTCGGTATTTTTTTCGATAATGGCGGTCATGGCTTTGGTAAAAAAATCCACAGGTATGAGGTTGAGCTTTCCCCCCGATATACTTTTCAGCCTTATCGGCATTACAAGCTTCCCGCCCTCTTTCAATTTGACGCCGAGAGCTTCTGCCCTCTTCCCAACTTTTTCGAGGATATCTTTGAGCATAATTTCCTTTATGAAGGAAATAGCTTTGACAGGATAATAAAGCGCGTTGAATTTCCTGCTTCTTCCTGTACCTGATTCGCCGTAAACTATCGAGGGCCTGTAGATCGAAAGTTTTATCCCGTTATTTTTGCAAAAATCGTAAGCTTTTCTTTCGGCTCTATTCTTTGTTTCCTCATAGACATTTGTGAATTTTTCCGGATAAGTCAATTCTTCCGGGCAGTCTCCTTCGACCGCACCCGCGCTGTATGCCGTGCCGAGATAGTGAAAACGGGAAGCGCTTTTACTTTTGGCCATTTTAAGCACTTCTTCGAGGTATTGAAGGTTGGACGCTTCTATCTCTCGCCTGTTCCTTTCGGCAAAATCAGTATCCGATGCACAGTGAATTATCTCCTGGCCTTGATGGCAATGATCACCGATGCTGATGTTCGATATTTCGTCTTCCGTGAGTCCGAACCATTCTGCTGCCCGCCTCACTCTCGTTTCGGCGTCATACCCGTTCTTCGGCCTGACCGATAGAGTGATCTGATAATTTTTCCTGCAGAGAGCCGCAACAAGATAGCTTCCGAGAAATCCGGTCCCTCCCGTTATGAAAAAACTCCTGCTGTTCTCAATCGGCATATAGAATATGCTCCTTTCTCGCGAATCCCTGATAAAGCGTGTACCTGATCCACTTGACATCGGGATGCTCTGAGCTGAATCTTCCGATGAATGCCGCTATGTCCCCGAGAGCAGCACCGGCCTTTCCTCTTTCCGCGGGATCGGTATGATCAAGATAATAGTCGTACTCAAAAACCGCCCTTTTTCCGAAATCGAGCGGGGTAACAAAACCGTAATCGTGTCTGATATTGTTTTTTAGTCCGATAGCGTCAAATCCTTCATTCAGTATGGCTATAATTTCAGGATCTGCGGGGGTATAAACGATTATCGCGAGAACATGCTTTTCCCTGCCCATCCTCGAGCTGAGTATTCGAAGTTCGTTAAGCTTAACCAGATCTGTCATGGCGGGCTCTTCGTAAACCTGCCCGAAAAATCCCCGCAGGTCTTCGGGAAAAGCCGATGCTATGTTTTCCGGCGACGGGTCCAGAGCCGCCTCGATAAGCGGCCTTATGCTTTGTTCCGACAAAAACTCATAAGGTTTTTTGTCGCCGCACATCTGAGCTATCAGATCCGGCCATTCCGGTTTCGCAAGGGAAGGCAGGCCGAGAAATAATGTTCTGAAAAGATCATTGTCAATAACACCGGGTTTTATTGATCTGACGGCCTCTATATCGTATTTGTCGCCGATGACAAGAACGGGGTAATTAATCTTGAGAGTGCGTGTAAAAACATTTTTTATTTTTTCAGCCAGCTCTATACTCGGAGACATGAAAACCGAAATATATTCTCCGCCGAGTATACCTATGCCCGTGCCTATCCTCCTGAAAGAAAGCTCGCGAGCAAATGCAACAGCATCCTTAAGGTCTTCGAACGGGACGAGTACGCCTGTTTCGTCCTCAGGAATACGGTGCAGCTTGACTTCAGCCCATATGCAGATGCCGGGAAGCTCCCTGTCCTCTTTCGAGTAGGCAAAAAGATTTGGAGAATCGTGATCGTGCATCGAAAAACGCTTCCCGTCCTTTCCGACAAAACCGGCAGTTACAAGGTTGTCCGCGTTTATTCCGTATGAGGCCGAGAAAAGAGAGAATATGCCCGAACACATAATGTTAGCGCAGACCATTGCGGCGGGTTCGGCGGCATTTATCCTAAAACCCCTCGCAAGAGCTTCTTTCTGAAGCTCGTATGATGTTACCCCCGGCCCGACCCTGACCTTATAATTCCTTTCGTCGAAAGAGATCTCTTTCATCCTGATAAGGTCTATAACGAGCCCTTCGCTCATGACAAAGCCCATTACGCTCGAGCCGTTCCCGCGGACAGCATAAGGTACAGAATGCTCGGCGCACAGCTTTACTATGGCCGCAACCTCATCGGCTGTTTTCGGAACGGCCGCATATTTGGGCATCCTCGGGGGCGCGACGGGGCACGGGTCGTGCGAATAGCACACAAGTACCGCCGGATCACAGCTCGAATATTTTTCGCCTGTGATGCGCTTTAACGCGAGGATGAACTCATCCTCGTCCGGCGAAGCCGGCTCCCCGTTCGCCGAAACATGCCCGGCGATATGTTCCTTCAGAGCGTGCATGACGCTCTGCGGCCTGAGCTCTGTGACAAAGCAGCACTGCCTGTCGCAGATGCCGCACAGAGTACAGGTGGCGGCGGCCTCGACCGCCGCCGGAGTGACCGGAACGGTACCGTCAACCAGAGCTTTATAAAGGTCCATCCTCCCCTGCGGGTAGAATGTGACAAATCCGCGTTCGGGCCCTGATGCGCAAAGCCCTGTACCGAGATAATCTATCTTGCACATCGCATAATGCCTGCAGTTCGATGCTGTTCTGTAAGCTTTTTCTTTCATATTTTCAAAATCTCCATAATGATATTGAATAAAATGTAAGGTTTTAAAGACCCGGTGTCAAGCTGAAATATCATTTCGGATATGTGTAAAAAAACCGAATAAGATACGCTGAAACATATTGACAAAACACCCCCGTTTGATTATATTTGACCGTCTTTTACATAGAATGCACCATTAGCTCAGTTGGATAGAGCAACGGATTTCTAATCCGTAGGTCAGAGGTTCGAGCCCTCTATGGTGTACAAAGGAAGAAAATGAGAAAAAGACCTGAACTTCTTGCCCCTGCCGGGAATTTCGAAAAACTCAAAACTGCGATTTTGTACGGAGCTGATGCCGTTTATCTTTCCGGTCAAAATTTCGGAATGAGAGCATACGCAGGCAACTTTTCTGAACAAGAACTTGCCGAAGCAAGACGACTCTGCTCAGAAAAAAATGTCAAAATGTATGTTACAGTCAATATTATAGCAAAAAACAGAGATATTTCCGGGATTGAAGATCATCTTGCTTTTATCAATAATCTCAAAGCTGACGCAGTGATAATTTCTGATTTGGGAATAATTGATTTTTGTCTAAAAAAATTTCCCGAACTGCCTGTTCATGTCTCCACTCAATTTTCGGCTATGAATTATCTCACAGTTGATTTTCTATACAGAACGGGGGCAAAAAGGATCATACTTCCAAGAGAGCTTTCTTTATCGGAAATAAAAGAGATCTCTTCAAATTCAGAGGCTGAGATTGAGATATTCGTACACGGTGCAATGTGCATGGCTTATTCCGGCAGATGCATGTTGAGCTATTATACCAAACAGAGAGATCCCAACAGAGGTGAATGCAATCAGACCTGCAGATTTAAATATCACCTGACTTCTCCCGATATCCCGGAAGGATTATATGTGGAAGAAGAATCAGGCAAAGGATCATATTTTTTCAACTCCAGAGACCTCTGCCTTATTGATCATGTCCCCGATATTATTGAAAGCGGTGTAAGCTCTTTAAAAATAGAGGGAAGAATGAAGACCTCCGGATATCTTGCAACAGTGGTAAAGACATACAGGGAAGCAATAGACAGATATTTTTCCGATAAAGATGAACATAAAACAGACCCTGCATGGAAAAAGGAACTCTGCAAAGTTTCGAACAGGGAGTACACTTCATTCAGATTTCGCGATCCGGACATTCCCGCAGACCAGAATTATGACTCGGGAAAAGCATTAAGCACTCACGACATAGCAGGCACTGTAAAAGATATTGTAAAAAACAAACATCTTGTAGTGGAAGTCAAAAGCGCTTTTCATCCCGGTCAAAAACTTGAAATTGTAGTTCCCGGAAAAAGAACAATTAATGTCGTATTGGAAGAGATACACGATACAGCTCTGGAAAAGGTCAGCAGAACCAAACCGAATCAGATCGTTCTGATAAAATATTTCAAATCTGTGGTTCCCGGTTCTGTAATAAGAGTAAAAAAATGATATCTTTATCCGAAATAACTACTGAAGCGATAGTTTTAAAAAATTTCCGCGGAAAAGATTCCGGATCACTGATAACTGTCCTCACGCAAGAAAAAGGTATCATAAATTTTCATGTTTTTGGTTATAAATCAAAAAAATTCCTTTTCAGGTCGGCCCTTCAGCCAATGAACCTTATCAGACTCAGACTGCGAAAAGACAAAAGAGGATACGCAATGACGGATGCTGAGATACTCTCCCCTTATGAGAACATCAGGTCTGATTACGGAAAAACAAGCACAATACTTTCGATATTCTCTTCACTTTTAATGAATAATATATTCGAAGGCAAAGACTTTGACTTAATATACCTTCTTACAAAAAAAATGCTGGATGCTCTGGATTCTGATACATTCTGTTTAAAAACATGCTCATTGTATTTTTATTATCAGCTTGCATGGTGTATCGGCATATCTTTCAGTTTTGAGAGTCCGGCGGAAGGTAATTACTGCTATCTGCAGACAGAGAACGGTATTTTTTTCTCAAGAAAAAATGCGGAGAGCGGTTACAGTGCAAACTCCGTATCTAAAAGCCTTTTCGATCGTGTAAATCTTTTTTCGGATTTTAAGTTTGCAGAACTTAATAAATTGTCTTACATTACTGAAAAAGAATACGGAGAATTTGCAGAATTGTTCAGAAGGTACACGCAATATCATCTTGACCGTCCGTTTATCATACCCCAAATACCGGAGGATTAAATGCTTTTCGGAAAAAAAGAAAGGTTCGAGAGTAAAGGATCAAAATATCTGGAAAGAAAAGTCCAGGAAAAAGAAATATCGGATCCTCTTGAAATTGTTCTAAGTATTCTTAAACAGAAGAGATTCCTCTCTGATCATACAGAGAATGATAATAATAACAAAGAGTGGTCGCTTGGAGAAGAAGGCAGAGTTATGAGAGACCATCTTATCCGGCATTGGGTAGGGTGCACGGCAAAAACTATGAGCAACATAAGGCATATTGAAAACATCACATTAAGATCCGGTACCGAGTACCTTATACAGATCTTTGCCGAAGATAATCTAAAGGCACCTTTCGGCTTTACAAGGATCATTGAAACAGCCAGTGAAGAATTCTGCTCTGATAAATTTTTGTTCAGGAAGGGAAAAAGCAGAAAGATGGTGCTCGAATATGCAACGGTACCTTCAACTTCAAAAGATATGCTGATATCATGGCTTGAATTTGTATTGGATTTTATCGGATCGTGCGGTATAGACAGCGGTGATATTGAGACAGAACACCAGAATCTTTCAGACAATCCGGATCCGGATCATTATTTTTTTGAAAGGTATGTGATCAAGAACATATACCATTTTGGTGCAGAAAGCATTGCAACAGTGTCCGACAAACTGGATTTTGAGTTTGAAAACTATGATAAAAAATTTCCTGAAGATAAAAAACAGCGTTGTTTTGTGCATGATGATCTTAGAGAGACCGACTCTTTTCCTCATGTAATTGAAGTAATTATTGATGTTGACAGATTTATTCTGGCCGTCCTTCTCAACAATTTCACTCAGGAGAGAATGCGGACTTCACTTATCAGCCGTTTAAAGCTGCCCGCCGGGTTAGCACCTGTTAAATGTGCCGTATTTCCCTTGAGTATTGTTGATCAGAGAACAAAAATAGCAACAGAAAGGGTCGCTGCAGAATTTTCGAAAAACTTCAGAACCGTAACCGACGAAAAGGGAACACTTGATATGAGAAAGGAAAGATATAATGAGATCGGAGTGCCATTTTTTGTTGAAGTTGATCCGGAAATAGTGGATAATAACCTTTTCAGACTTCATGATAACAGTTTCAATACTTCTTCAGAGCTCGACATACACGATATAATTATATACATAAAATCTAAAACGGGATGTTAATGAGTGCTTATATGAAGACAATATATGTAGTATTTATGATTACGATTATTGTATTTCCTGTCACCTCCCATGCGGCAATAATCGGACCTGAGATACTGGAAAAAGAAAGAATAGAAAATGCTGTCGATCTTCTCTACAGAGAAGATTTTGACAAAGCTTTCGGGATATTTCTTGAGTTAAAAAACAAATATCCCGATCATCCCGCGGGAGATTTTTTTCTTGGTTTTTACTATAATTTTCTCGCTTCATTTTACGAGACCGACAGGTTTGATTCCCGTATCGTAATGTATTATGATTCAGCTCAAAAGAAAAGCAGTTTTCATCTCCAGTATAACAGCGGGGATCCCTGGCTCAACTATTATATGGGAGCCTCTATGGTAAACAGGGGTTATCTAATGGGAAAAGACGGTAACAGGATCGCCGGACTGAAAAAGACACATTCAGGAATATCCTATCTGGAAAAAGCACTTGCAGAAGATGCTGATTTTGGTGACGCCATGATGCTGATCGGAGCTTATAGATTTTACAGAAGCTCTCTGTTCAGATGGATAATAGACCGGAGAATGCGGGCTGTAGAAATGATGTATAAAAGCATCCCTCTATCCCGTTTCAGCAAATTCGCCGCAAAATCGGCACTGGGATGGATACTGATAGATTACGGAAAGTATTCAGATGCGGAGAATATTGCAGATACAGCCCTGAAAACTTATCCTGATTCGCACCTTTTCATGTTTCTCAAAGCCAGAGCCGTTTTTGAATCTGAGAGATACAATGAAGCTAAAGAATTATACCTCAATATAAAGACCAAACTTCATTCTTTGGATGTGCAGTACTCGGAAAAAGATATTTTTAATACTTATTATTTTCTCGCCGTCTGCAGCAGAAATCTCAAAGACGACCAAGGAGCGAAAGAATATCGGTCAAAAGCTTTAAAATCGGATCTTACGCCAAAAGAAAGATCCCGGCTAAGTTCCAGAATATCCGAACTGGAAAAAATGCGTTTCTAAAAAGTCGTCATTTTTCTGAATCTTTCGTACTCTTCATCGATTATACTGTGATCGAACTCTTTTAGTCCTGTTATTGAAAAATTGTTTACAGAATATGATGCGGTTATTGAGCCGTAAACACAGGCTTTCTTTATATTTGAAAACGAGTAGTCCCCCGATCTTGCCAGATGGCCTGTAAAACCGCCCGCAAACGAATCGCCTGCACCGGTGGGATCAATTATCTTCCTGAGTGGAAATGCCGGAAGAAAAAATTCCTCATTTCCGTCCGTGACATAAACTCCGTATTTGCCCATTTTCACCACGAGAGCCTTAAGAAGTGAACATTCCTCAAGCATTTTATCGGATGCTGACAGAAAATTCGGTTTTCCTGTCATCAGCTTGAGTTCATCTTCATTAATGACGAATATATCCGATTTTCTCACGACCTCAACAAGTTTCTCCGGAGCGTTGTCTATCCAGAAATTCATTGTATCCGAAATAACCAGTTCGGGATTTATAATCCGCTCAAGGACTTCCAGCTGAAGCGAAGGTTTTATGTTTCCCAAAAAAAGAATTTCGGAGTTTTTATAATTTTCCGGAAGAACGGGTCTGAAATTCTCGAACACATTCAGTTCTGTAAGAAGAGTATCCCTGTGGTCCATATCATAATGATACCTTCCCGACCATCTGAAAGTTTTTCCCTCTGCGATTTCAAAACCTTCTGTATTTATCCCTCTTTCGTTCATAAGTGCTATAACATCTTTAGGAAAATCTTCTCCCGCAACTCCAACAAAATTAACTTTGGAGAACATAGAAGCTGCCAGACTAAAATAAACGGCTGATCCTCCGGGAACTCTTTCCACCTTGCCTGAAGGCGTCTCAATATCATCTAAACCAACTGAACCTACCACCAGTATTTTTTTCATAATAATTTCCTCAATTCAAATCTTTTATAACGATCGTAAATTTCTTCTATCAAGTCAACAATTATTTCTATTTGTTTTTTCAACTTATTCACAAGACATTCAGGAGATATCTTTACACAGACATTACCTCTACAGTAAGCCTCTTCATAGGTGCATCCGCTTTTTTTCATATAGTCTTTGTCTTTTAAAAAAAATGAGCTTATGCTTTCCCTTGTATAATTCAAATTTAAAAGAGCGTTTGAAAGAAATATACATTTGTTCAGAAGCTCCTTATGAAACACAGTAAGATGATAGGGGTCAAGATTTGATACGGCACGATTCAGGGCATACCTGTCAAGAACATTAAACACCACTTCAGAAAATCCCTTGCGCATAAAAAGAAAAACCCTGTTACAGAATTCATCGAGATCGAAAGGTTTGTCTATGAACTGAAAAGTACCTTCGGTAAATTGTTTTTCAAATTTTTCGAACATATTCTTTTTGCTTGACCACGAACTTACAAAAAACACCTTCTGATCCGGTTTGATCCTGATGATCTTTTCCGCCATTTCGATTCCGTTTAGAGCATCCATCATAACATCAGTGAGTATCAGATCATATCTTTCCTTCTGAAATTTCATAAGTCCTTCAGCACCGTTTGCAGCGGTATCAACTCTGTATATCTCCTGACTGTCAAAAATCTCTTTCAGCATATCCCTGAAGGAGCTTTCATCCTCTACTATCAGCAAAGAAGCACGATCTTTCGGGTTGATCCTGATATTTCCCCATTTTATACGGGAGTAATCAACAACAAAATGCTCTTCGAACTCTTTATATTTTTCTTCTATTGCGCTCATCTGTACTTTATTTTATATATCCGCCAGTTCTTTTGCCTTATACATCAGTTCTATAGCTTTAATCACGAATTTATCCTTCATAACACGGATTTTTGGGTACTCGCTTCTTTCCTTAAAGAACTGCCTTGCGATACTGTATTTTATATCATTGATTATCCTGTCTTTGTCCTGCTTGAACTGTTCTTTAGTGTGATAAAATTCACCTCTTGTCATTTCCTCTCTAAGGGGAAGAACTTCTTTAAGATTCACTTTATTTCGCACCATTGCCTCTTTAAACCCTTCCAGCATATTTTCATCTACTTTGAATTCATTGTAGAATTTGTCAAAATCATCTTTCCAAACAGGATTCTGGTTGTTATTAAAATATTCTATTGCAAAATCCTGAAACACTCTCTGCCTTAAAAGATCTGTCATGAGTCTTGAAGTAGGATCGTATGTTATGACAGAATCGGGGAAAATTCCGCCGCCGCCGAATACTGTACGGTTCTTCCTGAGGGTAAAAAACTCTTCGGGACCTTCCTCGTCATCATTTTCGTCTAAGTTGCCGTCAGCATCAAAAAATCTGTCGAGATAATAACTTTCCATACCGTCGTCATAAGGTCTCTGTATAAGCCTTCCTGTTGGCGTATAGTATCTCGATATTGTTATTCTTGCAACCGATCCGTCACCCAGATCGAACGGTCTCTGAACCAGGCCTTTTCCAAAAGATCTGGTCCCGAGTATAAGCGCTCTGTCATGATCCTGCAGAGCACCGCTGACTATTTCTGATGCTGATGCAGATCCGGCGTCTATAAGTACTACTATTGGAAGTTTACTGTATTTTGCAGGTTTTTTTGAATAGTATTCTTCATTGAAATCGGAAAAACGGCCTTTTGTGTAAACTATGAGTTTACCCGGTTCGATGAATTTTTCGACGATCTCTACAGCCTGATCCATTAGTCCGCCCGGATTTCCCCTGAAGTCAAGTATAAGTCTTTCCATACCTTTTTGATCCAGGGACTTTAAAGCATTATCAACCTCTTCTGAAGTTCTGGCCGCAAATCTGTTTACTGATATATAGCCTGTTATTCCGTCATCAAGCAAAACCTCGGCAGAAACACTGTAAATCGGGATTTTTCCCCTTATGATCTCAAACTCCATAGGTTCATCTGTACCCTGCCTCAAAACAGTCACAGTAACTTTTGACCCTATAGGGCCCTTCAGCCTGTCAAAAACCTCCTGAGTAGTTATATCAAAAGCGGTTATACCGTCTATTCTTATTATCCTGTCCCCCGGCATCAGACCAATTCTGTCCGAAGGAGTATCCGGTATGGGAGAGACTACTGTAAGATATTTATTCCTGATCTCAAATTCTATTCCGATACCTCCAAACCCACCCTTGAAATCCTCTTCGACAGTCCTCTGTGTTTCTGCCGGAATATAGGCGGAATGGGGATCCAGAGCTTTCAGCATTCCCTCTATTGCACCTTTCATCATTTCATCTATATCGGGTTCCTCAAGATATACATTGTCAACGATCCTTAAAATGTAGTTCATCTTATGGAAATAATTGATCGCACTTCCCGATGAAGCTTCCGCTTCTTCGTATTTGTAGCTTAACGAAATGGCCGCGATCAGTAAAAAGACTGCAACCATATAAAAATTTTTGTCTGACATTTTTACTCCTTTACCGACTTTTAACAAAGATATTTTTTAATATATTTTCCTCGTCTTCCTGCAGTTCTATACCCCTTCTCAACATTACGGTTTTTACTGTATCAATAGTCTTATTGAAGGGATACTTTAGCAGTTTTTCCCTGCCGCCCCAGTTAAAATCAGGAATGTTCCTGGGAGGAAAACCCTCTCCGTAAACATTGCAGGCGACGCCTACTACAGAACCGGTGTTTATCATAGTATTTATTCCGGTTTTGGAATGATCCCCCATTATTAAACCGGCAAAAAGCGATTCTGTGTCTATAAGCCTGCCGTTAATTTCGACTTTGACGAAAGAATAGTTATTCTTCAGATCTGAATTATTGGTATCCGCCCCCAGATTACACCACTCACCGATATAAGAATGACCCAGAAACCCCTCATGCTGTTTGTTGGAATAGCCGTGTATAACAGATCCTTCGATCTCGCCTCCGGCCTTGCATACATTTCCTATCGAAGTGTTTTCATATATTCTTGCACCTGATTTAATGATCGTTTTTTTTCCAATGTAAACCGGACCTGTTATTACGCAGTTGTACATGATATTTGCATCATCATCAATTACAACAGGACCTTTTGAGGCATCAATAACTGTTCCCGCACCGACTTTCGCGGTTTTACTGATAAGTACCTGATCTTTATTTTCAATAAAAACTCCGGTTATTCTAGGCTTCTTCCACCGGTCCTCCCGCGAAAGTATCTCTGTATCATTTTTTATCCATTCACCTGTACTGTTCACTATGTCCCAGGGATACCGTATAACTTCAAGGATCGGTCTCACATTAGTCTTAACCCCGTTTTTTACACTTTCAACAAACTCGGATTTACAGGTGAACTTTCCTGTAAGCAGGTTGCCGTTATCATCTGATGAAAATCTGCTTTTCTGTTTTTCAATTGCACTGAAATATTTAATAAAATTCTTGTTGGGCAGTATCCTTGCATTAATTGCTATAAAACTCTCCCCTTCAGGAAGATCCATGACTCCTTTGAGCCCTGATCTTTTCATTGCGGGATCGAAAGCTTTCCTGTAAAAAAAATAAAATTCCCGGTCTTTGAATATTCTGGTGTATCTCTCCCGGACGCTGAATATCCCGTCCCTAAGTTCGAATACAGGCCTTGTTTTTGTTAAAGGCCCAAAGTTTTTATATCCCGAATCTTCAAATAATACTATTTTTTCCATAGTCTGCGATATCCTAATTAGTTTTTTCCTGTTTTCCCTACCGATGATACTACCCCGATCATAAACATGTTCATCATAACAGCCGTCCCGCCATAACTGACGAGAGGAAGTGTGAGTCCTGTTACAGGAAGCATACCGAGATTTACATATATATTCATAACTGTCTGGAAAATAAAAAGCGCGATTATACCAGTTCCGGCGAGATATAAAAATCTGTTTGTTGTTCTTGAAACAATTTTAACGAGCCTGTGGAAAAGAAGCAGGAAGGCAGATAAAAGAACTGAAACTCCTAACAAACCTGATTCTTCGGCGATTACACTGAATATAAAATCATTATGTCCTTCAGGTAAGAAACCCAACTGAGTCTGACTGCCGCTCTTGTATCCGGCACCTGTCAGACCACCATTCGAAACAGCAGCTTTAGACTGCACTATCTGCCAACCGCCTTCAGTTGAAAATCTTTCGGGATCAACGAATGTCATAAGTCGGACCTGCTGATACGGTCTCAGATTATCCCATACGATTCCTGATAAAAAACCTGTAGTGAGCGCCAGGAAAACAAGAATTACTATTTTAGACGGCCTGAAGGACAGTTTTTTTAAAATTATCCCGAAAAATATTGCAGCTGTAACAAAATACTGTATGCCCGCTGCCCTGATAAAAATAAAAGAAATAACAGAAATGCAGTTGAACAGATATACTCCGGGCAGACCTGAAGCGATCAATACAGAACCGAGTATAGCGATATATATTACCGCAGTTCCAAGATCCGGCTGTTTCAGGACAAGAAGTACCGGTATCGCCGTCAAAAGCAGACCGGTTGCATAAACCTTTATATCCTTCCAGTCCAGTCTCCCGTTACTGTAATACCTGGCAAGTATGCAGATAAGTCCGAATTTTCCTATCTCCGAAGGCTGAAACTGAAAAGGTCCGATCTCGATCCATCGTCTTGCACCCATTCTTGCAGTACCGAAAAAAGCTGTAATGACAAGAAGCGCAATTGAAACCGCATATATTATAACAGAAAGCGACATAAGATTTTTTACAGGATAGAATCTTACGAAATACAGCACAGCACCACCTGCAATAAACCAGATCGTCTGTTTAAGCACGAGTCCTTCGATACCTCTCGCATATGATGAAGAGTGTATGAAAAAAACACCCACCGCAAAAAGCATGAAGATGCTTAAGATCAGATAAAGATCAATATTGGGTTTAGAACACTTCATATGCTAAAGATCCCTGATGTTTCTTAGACAGGCCCCTCTGTAATAATGTTTGAGAATATCCTTGTAGGTGTATCCTTTCTCGCCCATTATCTGCGCACCAATCTGGCATAGTCCTACACCGTGCCCCCATCCGGCACCTTTGATCTTCCATCCTCCGCTGATCCTTGAGATCAATATTGCCGAACTGGGAAGATGAGTGTCTGATAATAATCTTCTGATATTGAGCTCTTTTGAGACAACAAAGGTCTTTTCGCTTCCTTCTACCTCAAGTTCTACTGCTCTACCGGACGGTCCGCGTTTTAATACCCTGATATTTCTTATTTTTCCGGCTGATATTTCAAATTTAAGTTTTAGATTTTCTTTTATTTTTTCTTCTGATATCTCTTTTTCCCATCTGAAATAATCTTTGCAAAATGAAAGTGAGTCGGGAAGCGGATTCTTGAAAGTATTGCAAAAACAGTTAAACTCATTATCACTGATAAATTCCGCCGCTTTCTTATCTTCACTTACCCCTTCAGATTTTCCGCCTGTCTCATTGTCGAATACCGAGGCAAGATATGGATAATCCAAATCCTCCCAGCACGATGAATATCTTTCTGTGATCCCCCCGCAGATCTTTGCATACCTTGCATCTGCGATCTTATTGTCAAATATCAAAACCTGACCTGCGGTAAGATTCGTCACTTCTGATGACAGCATTGACACTTTTGAAACACCCTGATAGCACTGGCAGTGATCATCAGAACAAAGATCGAAACCTTCGCCATAGTGATGTTTTCCCATAGTGGCAAGGACAGTGCTTCTTGCCGCAACAGTCTGAGATTTCAGCATCTCAATATCGTTATCGTTTCGCATCTCTGAAGAATTAACACTGGAAAGATATTCCTCGATACCGATAATATTTACGCATGTCAGCTTTCCGGAAGTGTCAGTAATGATCTCCAGTTCGCCGCTGTACTCAAGGTTTTCCTTATGATCCCAGTGAAAACCGATACCTACATCAACACCTTCAACTGTAAATGTCGAATATTTTTCCAGAGGTACGAACCGGATGCTGTTTTGAAAATCATGTCCGTTAAAAGTCAAAATACCGGAAGGTTTCTTTTTGACAATGTTTTTGAACCGGTAGTCTCCGGAAGGATATATTCTGCCTGCCATACTGATGCATTTTTTAAGTATCCAGTACTCGTAGTTGTCTGTACTGCCGAGCTTTCTTCCGGCACGAATAACTCTTGTGGGTACATTTATAACATTGTATTTACTCCTCACCACATCGAGTTTTTCAATTCCGAAAACCGTTTCAAGCTTTTCATACCACTGCGATCTCGCGGGCACCCCTTCGGACAGTTTCACATCGTACTCTCCGGCTTGAATGATTGTTTTCCCTGATCCTTCTGGCGGGACTGTTTTAAAAGGACCGTTGAACCTGATCTTTACTCTTTCTTTTTTATGCAAAAAACCTATTCTTATTTTCATTTTTCCGAACCTTTAAAGATCTTTAACGGTTTACCGAACATTCCGCTGAGTTTTTTTACCTCAAGAAGAAGTGCATCGAAATCTTTAAATGTAAGAGATTGCGGACCGTCCGAAAGAGCTTTGTCGGGATCGGGATGTACTTCAACCATCAGTCCGTCACAACCGTAAGCCATAGCAGCCCTGGCAAGAGGAAGTACTTTACTTCTGTCTCTTGTAGCATGACTGACATCAACTATCATGGGAAGATGGCACTCTTCCTTAAAATCGCTAATGCCCAAAAGATCAATTATGGATCTTTGCTTACTTCCCTCAAATATCCTTATCCCCCTTTCGCAGACTATCACATTCGGGTTACCTTCGGCAAGTATGTATTCAAGAGAAACAAAAAGGTCATCGTGGGAAGCAGTAAAACCTCTTTTTATCAAAACAGGTTTATTGCTGTTTCCCACCTTCTTCAGCAACGAATAATTCTGCATATTCCTTGCACCTATCTGAATTATATCCGCTGTTTCCATAAGAGCGTTCAGCGAATATTCGTCAACAGCCTCCGAGACTATCTTCATGCAATATCTGTCAGCGGCGTCACGAAGATAACGCACACCTTTATCCCCCAGACCCTGAAAGCTGTATGGTGAAGTTCTGGGCTTAAAAGCCCCACCCCTGAGAACTCTTATGCCCCTGGAGCACAGAAACTGGGCTGTTTCGTTTATCATATCTTCACTTTCAACCGAGCAGGGACCCGCAATAATATGAGAGAAATATTCGTTAAAGCTTATACCGTCTCCAATATCAACTACAGTATCAACGCCGCCGTTATTCTCTTTATAAACAAGTTTCAGCCTTCTGGATATGTGTACAATATTTCTTATCCCGCCGAATTTGTTAAAATACGATTCGTCTATATAGCCGATATTTCCGTGAACAAGAATAATCGATCTTTGAGACCCCTTACTTATTTTGGCCTGATAACCGATCTCCTCAATGCCCTGAACAACGGCAAGTATCTGCTGCTTAGTAGCACCGATCTTCATAATAATCAACATTTTACTGCCTCTCTGTTAAATACACGATCAAGTATCACACCACCCGCCACAGAAACATTCAGAGAATCAAAGGACGGAGAAATATTTATTTTAAAATTGCTGTTCATATATTTTCGTAATTTTTCGTTTAAACCCGATGATTCGTTACCGAGAAAAAGCATTCGTTTTCCTTCTTTATGACTGTAGTCGTGACATGCATCCAGATATGTTCCGATTCTTTCATAACCTGTTGTATCTTTCATAATTTGCTCGAAGGATGATGTTCTGAAAACCGGCATCCTGAAAACTGCCCCCATACTGCTTCTTAGAGATCTCGGAGAATAAAGATCGGCACAGTCGTCCGATACGGCCACACCGTCTAAACCGAAACATAAAGCTGTCCTGACAAGGGTACCCGCATTGCCGGGATCACTGACTCCGCACAGACACAGTATGCTGTTCTTATCTCTGAAAAATTCCTCCTGCGGAATTTGACGGGGGTATCTGCCCACAGCAGCTATACCTTCCGGCGCTGAAACCGTTGAAAACCTGCTGATGTCACCCGTATAAATATCTATAACACGATCCGAAGGCATAGCGGACATGAAAGATCTGTGATCGAAACCCGGATCGAATATGATCATATCCGTAGTCCGTTCCGAACGGATGAGTTCAGAAACAGCTTTAACGCCCTCAACCAGAAAAACGCCGTGCTCTGCCCTGCCTTTTTTGGAAGAAAGAGATCTGAGCATTTTTATTTGTGCGTTAAAAAGTTTTTTCATCTGAAACTCGACAGATAATTCAGAACGATATTACACCCCATTCTAAGTGCCTGGAGTCTTTTTTCCTGAGGCACATTGTGTACAGAAGCGTCCTCCCATCCGTTGCCAAGATCTGTTTCGTAAGAATAAAAAAGCACAAGCCTTCCCTCGTGAAAAATACCGAGACCTTCCGGCGGTTTACCGTCATGCTCGTGAATCTTGGGAAGTCCTTCGGGAAATCTGTACTTAATATTGTAAACCGGGTGATCAAATGGTACATGAACGAATTCTTTATCGGGAAAAATTCTTGCAACAAGTTTTCTGAAAGATCTGTCAAGTCCGTAATTGTCATCCGCATGCATAAAACCTCCGTTCAGCAGGTGCCTCCTTAATATACGGATCTCTCTTTCACTCATATCAATTGTTCCGTGGCCTGTAACAAAAATATACGGGAAAGAACTCAAATTCTCACCTATTGTTACGACACCCTCAGAAGGTGCCGTCCTTATTCCTGTTTCCTCTGAAATGAATTCTAGCAGATTATTTACGGCAGTCGGGCTTGCGTACCAGTCGCCTCCTCCGTCATACTTGAGCCTTCCGATAAAAAAATCGTAAGAGAACAGAGATGATGACAGGATCAGAATAAGTATTAAAACTCTGCATTCAGTCATAAATATACGGCTTAAGGTTAGAAGGTTTTCCGACATTGGTCATTATGGTCTCATCATCCAGAATTACTGTTGACGGCTTTATGTTCCCTTTTTCCGATTCCCTTTTATCTATCATTTTATAATCCTTTTCGTGGAGCCTGTTCTTCACGAACACATCAACAACATCAGGATCGAACTGTGTTCCCCTTCCGCCGATCAGAGCCTCCAGAGCTTCGATATTTGATTTTTCTTTGCGGTACGGTCTGGTCGTCGTTATCGCATCGTATGTGTCGGCTACAGCAACTATTCTTGCCAGAAGAGGTATATTATTTCCCCGCAAACCTTCGGGGTAACCGTCTCCCCCGTAACTCTCATGATGATATTTTATACAGTCCGTCATCGGTTCGAAAAATGATATATTCTGAACTATTTTTGCGCCTACGGTGGGGTGCGACATGATAGAATCGAATTCTTCCTCGGTGAGCGATTTGTTCTTGTTCAATATCGCATCCTTTACTCCTATTTTGCCCACATCGTGCATCATTGCCCCGTACTCCAGAATCTGAAGCTGCCTGCTGTTAAGTCCCATAAGTTTACCAATATCGATACTGATGAGTCTGACCCTGTTGCTGTGACCTTTTGTGTACTCATCTTTGGCCTCAATGGCGGATGCAATGATTATCAGTGATCCGAAAAGAGCGTCTTTAAGCTGAACCGATCTTTTTTCGACCATATCCTCAAGATGTTTCTGATACTTTTCATTCTCCTTTAAAAGCTTTATGTTCTGTTCTTTGAGTTTTTTGAACTCAATACTTTTTCTCACGGATATAAGAAGCTCATCAACATTGATAGGTTTAACAAGATAATCCTGCGCACCAAGTTTCATTACCTCTACAACTGTGTTGAGCGCTTTTACGCCGGTGAGCATTATTACCGGTATAACCTTGTTAAGTTCACGAAAATTCTTAAGAAATTCCGGCCCTGTCATTTCAGGCATTTCGACATCGGAAATTATACAGTCAAATTCCTCACTCGCTATCAGTTCCAGAGCTTTTCGGCCGTTCTCCGCTTCGACAGTATCAAAATCGTTAAGCTCAAGGCTCATGGATACGAACTCTCTGAGTTCCTGTTCATCGTCAACTACTAATATTCTCGGCATTAACTTTTCCTTAAACAGTTAAATTAACATATAAATATACTATCTGTCTCGGATTAAATCAACCAAAATAATAAAGTGATATGTTGCAAGAATCAGCCGATGATAAGATCCTGAGTACTGATCTTCGGAACATGGTGAACACCGTCATCATCTCTGTAATATCTTGTGTCCTGACCGCCGCCTATATCATCTATAACGATCTTTTCTTTAGGTTTTCCGATCGCTACGACAAGAGCGATCTCATACTCTTCATTATCAATTCCAAGAAGATCAGACAGAAGAGGTTTGTTTACCGCTCCGAACATGCAGCCGCCCAGTCCGCTTTCGACGGCACCGAGAAGCATGCTTTGGGCCATAATGCCCGCATCAAGACTGTTCGGCGTGGTTATATCCCTTCTCTTTACGATAACTATGTATGCCGAAGGTCTTTCTCCTTCTTCAGGTCCGTCCCAGTCTTTAAGCATCATTGCCCATTTGAGGCAGGAAAAGATTTTGGTGTTCTTTTCTTTATCGCATGACAGAATAAATCTGAGCGGCTGCATGTTGCCTCCCGAGGCTGAAAATCTGGCAAGTTCCACCAGTTTTTCGAGCTGAGCGCGGCTTACCTGTTCATTCTGATAAAATCTTCTGTAGCTTCTGTTCTTCTTTACCAGTTCCAGTACAGTCATGATTAAGCCTCCCTATAATGGTTTATCTACGCCCGCGATCAGTGCATCTGTTCGTCATCAAGTCCGGGCTCTTTATGTATAAATTTGAAGTAAATGATCAGGAATATGCTTATAGCTATGCTCAGAACAAGAGAGGCCTCCCAGTCCGTGGCAAGCACCTGTGCCCTGCCTATGAAAAGGGCGATCCTGCCCATTACCGTAGCTCCGAAAGAAGCTCCGAAATTTATCATCAGGATAAGTATGCCGATCCTGGCCGTCCTGCCCAGTATTCCTTTGTGGGGTTTCGAGAAGAAAAAGTACATCAGGGCGCAGAAAGTTCCGAAAATAATGACGAACCATTTCGATATCTCAAAAAAGGTCGGATACTCGAGAAGAGGTTTCATCATGTCGGCCCCCTGAATGAAAAGCTGCTGAACCGTAGTGGGTATGCTGTATCCGGCCACATAGGCGAAAACGAAAGCGAACCAGTAATTTGCGATCCAGCCTTTGTTCCTTGAAAACCTGAAGAACATCGTGCTTCCGATCAGAAGCCAAAGTATCAGTGTGAGGTCATAAGGCTGAAAATCATAATACGCATCTTTCAGCGGCCTGATAAGGTAAGGGACAATGACCATATTCCAGCTCCAGACCCATCCGTAACCGAGTGAAATACCGAGAAAAGTGTTCTCGCCCAGCTTATACAGCGGATTATCCCTGAAGAGAAAAGAAAGCATCATCAGAGTGAAAAGAACGCTTAGCCATGTCTGAAATGTCGGGTTCATTATGGTATTGTCTATCAACAGGTCAATAATGTGCATTTTAAAAGCTCCTATCTGTTTTTCTTCTGCTTTCTTTCATAAAAATAAACGAAATTGCCGAGTCCTATAAACACGAACATTATAATGTGGGACATTGTAAGAGATGCCATTCCGGCATTAGCTGTGTTGTTAAAGGCAGGATCCGCACCGTTCGCTATCCTCAGATTCTCGTATTCGGCAGCTCCCTTGAGTCCGAAAAGCATCCCGTCAAGCTGTCCGGTCTGAAGAAAGGGAATAAAATCCGGACCGACAACCGCAGTTACTCCGGCTCCCATTCTGAAACCGAATCTTCTCTGAAGGTAAATATAGCTTTCGGGGTGAGAGGAGCCGGCGTAGGACATCATGTATTTTATATCCCCGAAAGTCCTTATTCCCTCGAATATTCTCCCCTCTTTGCTGAAGGTGCCCTTGAAATCGGAATACATCGAGAAAAGCATCATGTCAACACCGATAGGCAGATAGCCGAGGTGAATGAAATCGACCCCCTCCTCAATGTGTTCATATCCCGGTTCTGATCTGATCTTTTCAACAAGATTCTGCCCGAGGCTTATTCCCATTATCGAGGGATAGTATATGAATACTCTGAGTCTGTTATCGAAGCACTGTTTTAAGGTCTGCTCGGCCATGGGAAGAAGCTCCGCCTGCAGTGTCGGGTCGAATGCCCAGTCAATAAAAACAGCATCGCCTTCTTCAAGGCTATTGATTATGTCATACACCCTTTGTGTTTCTTTTGATACCGCGAAATCCTGCTTAAACAGTCCCGGTACCCAGAAGGGTATTATACATGAAAGAAAGATAAGCAGGTAAATCCACCTTTTATCCAGCTTTTTTAGTTTGTAAACAATTTTTTCCATATATCCCAGTACCTTATTTTATTCAGACAGATGTGCTCTTTCAAGACCGAAAGCTATCCTGATCATCATTGTAAGTCCGCCGAGAAAAGCCCCGAAAAGAATAGCTCTTTTACCTGCGCTTGTCGGACCGTCCATTATCCACTCGCCTATAACAGGGATCTTGTCCCACATTGCTTCCGCTATCGGCATTTTTCCAAGCATGATGATAATCGCGGCTAAAAGAAGGAAAGCCGATTCAACTGATTTTATCCTGAACGAACGGTATGATGCGGAAGCGACATAGAAGGCAAGCAGCGAGAATACGGTCGCGTCAAGAGGTACAAAACCGTAGGTAAACATAGCATCGAACGGAGTACCCGGACTTATTCCTCTGATAGAAGCGAAAAATATCATTAACGCTATTATAGACATCTGATAGACTGCGTACCACCTGTCATTGTTGTATTTAATCTTCTTATAGTTCACCCTGACCACATTCACTATACCTACCAGCAGACCCACGATCGCCACATTTCTGAATCCCGTCATGAAGAGCATTTTCCAGTTCTCGAAGAACCTGCCCGCCAAAAAGAATTCAAGATACCATCCGATCGTGGCTAAAAATCCGATTAAGAGGGGTATTTCTTTTTTCATATATCAAGCCCTAAATTAAATTTTACCTGGTGTAGATCAGATCCTGAAGGAAAGTCCATTCCGAATTGATCGTGAGCATAATAGTACCTATGATGAAAAGCACACCTATAACCAGCTTGGCGTAATCCGAGAGTTTCAGGTTTGTCAGTATCTGCGGATCTCTTGAGATATAAGCCGCCGCAGCATAAAGTTCCTCACCTATTAGTGTATAGTCACATGCCGTTATGAAGAACGGTATCTGCGAAACCGCTGTAGTTCCGGCAACCTGAATTGCGCCTGCCGAAAAACCGGCTTCGGAAATGAGAAGAGATTCGGCGAAATAGTAACCGAAGTGAAAAGCTGTAGCCGGCTTCTTCCTTGCCAGAATGCCGGCAAGACCGGCCGCAAAAGCGAACTGATCGTACGCTATAAAGAAAATGTTGTCCTTTTTATGATCCTCCGGATAGCCGGCATCAAGAAAACCCGAAGCCACCATCTCTTCAGAGATCTGAAGGATGATAGGGTCACAGGTCGGCACATATATCTCGGCTTTGAACTCCGCTACTTTTTTAGCGATGCTCTTTAAGATAAGCATACTGGCGATCGTATCAATATTAGTGTAACCGCCGAGACCCGAATCATAAACGATAGGCTTTCCCATTTCCGTCGCTCTTCCTATCGCATCATCTATGGCATCAAGACCGGCGATCTTTCTGATGAACAAACCTTCCCTGTTTTTTCTGACCTGAAAGAATACATAAAAGAAAAGGATCATAAAAAGAAGAGTGCCTATGAGCACATTTTTTCTGAAGGTTCTGAAAACGGGAGTTCTGTCATAGATCACATAAGAGGTAAAAGTTGAGGTGAGGCTGCTGTAAAATCTGTTTTTTATCTGAGAGGCGAACATTTCCTTTGCTTCGGGCGAATCCTCATGTATTAATACTATCAGCTCATCCGGTATTTCAAAATGACCTATACCGTTTTCTTCCTCCATACCGGCCAGAATATCCGTGGTAAGATAGGTAAGGTCATATCTCATATCCTCACGCAGATCAAAAAGCGTCAGCCGTTTCATCTCTATCCAGTCTTCCCTGGCATAATTATATTCAAGTCGGGCATTTTCTATCAGCTCTTTCTTCTTTCTGTCTATGTGGAACATTATCCTTTTATAATTTTCGGATGTCATCCGCGAAAGAATATATTCGTCAGCACCCTGCTTCTTCAGCTCCTCGTATTCGCTAAGTGCTTCGTACATTTCTTCAAAGTATTCTTCGTCATAAGCAAGATGATCAACAACCTCAAGATCAGTAATTCCCCTGACAGCTCTAAGTTCGCCGTCGAGTCTTCTCATTTCATTGAGATAATCATCCACCTCCGCCAGGTGATTCTCCCAGAGCATATCCTCTCTTTCACTTACGAACCGCTTGATCTTGTCCGCAGCCGCATCCAGACTTTCGTGAAGGTCTTTGCTGATATAACCCCAGTAAAAATCCCTCGTCGTTATAAACCTGGCGACCTCTTCATAAATTTTATCATCCCTGAGGGCCTTGAAAGCGATAAACTTACGCATTTCATACTCGGTCATAGGTTCGCCCAGCCGCTCTTTTTCGACGATATCCAATGTAAAGTCCGGATATGAACTGTAGAAATCTGAAATAAAATCCTTAACCCTGGGATACAGAATACCAATGTTCCTTTCAGGATCCCAGTTTCTGAATATTTCCATAAGGTCGTTCGCCACTTCTGAGGCAAGAATTTCCTCTTCGGATAAATTGACATTATCCGTTTCATGCTCAGCTTCAAACTCCCCGCAAAGCCGGACAAAAATAGTCAGGGTGAAGATCAGAATGAGATATTTTTTCATATATGTCTCTCTCGACGATTGATTTAGACCTATTTCATACGCTGCAAAATTACCTGCGAAATATAAATCAGCACTATAATTTTAACAAGATAATTCGGATGAAATGCGTTATTTGCTGATAAAGGTAGATATGACTCGTTTTCTTTCTTTTCGCAAGAAAGATTTCAACTACTTATGAGCCTTTGTACTCGAATCTATATTGAAACAGCAAGGAAGATCGCAAGGAATGCCAGAAGTATCCCTATGCTCATTTTCATCACGAACATATTTTTGGTCAGGAATTTGTTGAGTTTTTCCCATGTCAGACCGTAATAGGCAAGTATCATTATTATCAGCAGAGGGAGTACAAAAAGCAGGTTGTAGAACAAAAGCCATAGTATTCCTCTGAGCCTGAGACCGCTTTCCCTCGTCATTAGAATAATTGTAGGCAGATAGACCTGGCCCGTGCAGACGGCTTCCAGGAGTGTTACTAGAAAGCCTATTATAAGCGAACCTGTGATGAGTGAACCGGTACTCAAGTGACCCGAGATCACCTTTCTTATTCTGAACTTGACCGATTTTGGAAGCTGAAGTGAAATACTGTCGGTTTTGCCGGTTATTTTGTAGGTTATGGCATCTTTGAAACTGTATAGTGCCACACCTCCGGCAAATACCACAGCCGACCATTTTATGATATGCGATACTATTCTGTAGGACTGGAGAAAGTTCAGTACATGAAAAGCTCCGACCCCCAGCATAAAATATGTTATAAAGACCGCAAAAGTATAAGACATTCCTATGGCAAGTATCTCATTCCGCTTATGCTTTTTCACAGATAGATAGGAGATCAGAAATATCATCGTGGCTATGGCGCATGGATTTACACCGTCAATAAGTCCTGCCGCAAGAACGCCCATGAAGGTAAAACCGGCTGCTCTGCTTGAGAGAAGTCCGAACATGTCATCGTCAACTTCATCGTCTGTATATACGACCCACCGGTCTTCCATGTTAAGATATTGTGTTATCAGATCTTCAGATTCCCTCTTTATTTCGTTATCCCCGAGTAAAAAAGTGTCTGCCACGAAAAGAACTATCGGCATTGACCTTGGGGTCTGATAGAACTGTTCCATCCGGTCAAGAAGTGCGAAATGTTCGGGATTTTCAAGAATAAAATTCGAGTATCTTATTTTCTCAGGATATTTTTGCGCAAAATGTTCTAAAATATCTTCCTGAATATCTTTGCAGACCGCACACATCTCAGAACCGAAAAACTTCAGTTCGAGTTTCTCTGAAGGTATAAAATTCGAGAACAGATAATTTGAGGCTAAAAATATAAACGCAATTATCAGTGAGTGTCTTTTCATAAAGATCTCTCCTTTTAATCGTTATTTGAGTTTATTCTTACATATTCGTATTCGGCGGCGTCCGCAAGCCAGGCGGGGTCTTTGAAACTGTTGTAATATTTTCCGTTTACCGCAAAACCGGGGGTCGCCTTCACTCCGAGATTTATACCTTCCACCCTTGAATCGTATGTTCTTTCGGCAAGCTCCTTATTATCCAGTTCGTGCATGAATTTTTCAGGATCTTCTCCAAGATCCTCCGCAATTTTTCTAAGCAGCCTGTCGGTTACTCTTTCGCCCGATTCTTTCAATGCACCGATATACTCCCACAATTTGCCCCTTTCCTGAAAATAAATCAGTGCTTTTTCTCCGGGTCCTATACCCAGCGGTTTTACAACCATTCTGACTTTGTTTTTCAGTCTGCCCTCATGTATGTATCCGTATATCTCAGAAAGTATATATGTGCACATTGGGCAGTTTGCGCTGAAGTATGCTGTAAGCAGGACCGGGGCATTTGGATCGCCCGTTATCTGATAACCTTCGATGCTGATATCCGCAATAACCGCGGAAGTGAAATGTGCATATCTTTTTTCAAGATGATCCGCCAATTTTTCCGCATCATTTTCTCTCCTTTCAAGATTGTCGAGAAAATTCGAAAGTCTGATCCCGATATCCATTCCTTTTTCCGCCGCTTCGGCAATAGTTATATTATCGAAATGACTCATCCTGAAACTGTTCTTTAATGAATCGGCGGCTGATGCGAGAATCGGTTGAACGGCAAATAACATGCTTAGGAGTAGTGTGATCTTTTTCATTACTGCCTCATCCATCTAAATTCCTGAACATCCAGATTTGTCAGACCGAGTTCCCTTGCCCTTTCGACCACCGATCTGTATTCTTCACCCCTTACAGGTCTTGATATTTCGGGATGATCGTATGCTTTGTAGGCCGGCCTGTACTGGGCCATTATGTTTATATAAGTGTCTTTCGGAAGATTCTCCGCTATCCATTCCATAACTTTCAGTGAACCGCTTACATCGTTTGGCATTACCAGATGACGGATCATAAGTCCCCTGTAAATTATGCCGTCAGACTCAGGTTTTGCAACTCCCACCTGCCTGTGCATCTCCAGAATAGCTTTTTTAGTTATCTCCGGATAAGATACGGCGCCTGCCATATACTTTCCCGACTTTTCAGGATCAAAAATTTTGAAATCAGGAAGGTAGATATCAACGATGCCGTCAAGTTCGCGCAGTATTTCAACGCTTTCCCAACCTGAAGTGTTGTAAACCAGAGGTGTTCTCAGACCTTTTGATGCGGCTATGTCGAGGGCTTTTAAAATGTGGGCAGAATAGTGTGTGGGAGTAACGAGATTTATATTGTGGCAGCCGCGGCCTTGAAGCCTGAGCATCATTTCGGCGAGGCCTTCAACTGTTGTCGTACTTCCTCTTCCAAGATGGCTGATATCATAATTCTGGCAGAAAGAGCATTTCAGATTGCAGTGGGCGAAGAATATTGTGCCGGACCCTCCCCTTCCCACAAGAGGCCTCTCCTCTCCGTAATGTGCGTGGAACGAGGACACATTGAGCCTTGTACCTGACGCTCCGCAAAAACCTGTTCTTCCTTTAATTCTTTCTGCACCGCATGACCTTGGGCAAAGATCGCATTTCTCCATAAGCTGCCACAGCCTGTCCGCCCTCTGTTTCAGTTCTCCTGTCCTGTGAAGCTTCAGGTAAGCGGGCTCAAAAACGGAGGCGGCTATCTCCCTTTCGGATGAATATTCGGGACTCGCGCCTGTAGTTGCACTTATCCCCATACCTATGTATATCACTGAGAGTGTCATGATCACTCCCGCTGCCGTTAAATACATCTTTATCCTCTGCGTCTGTTTATTATCATACATCTTTCTTATACTCAAAAACATCAAAAATGTTTATTTTTTGAGATCCGGGGCAAAGCCCAGCGCACAGATCTTGACCAAAGCGGCTGCAACGCACGCCCCTGTAAGCCCGAGCACCGGCAGCAGTATAACACCGCCTGTCATGCCGCCCAGCCATCCGCCTGCCAGATCGCCCGCGTAAAAGAGACCGGCATGGCCTTTTGAATCCTGTCCTTCTTCTCTGTAAAGACTGATCGCAAGCGGGAACTGCGCGCTTATCAGCATGCCGCCCGTAAATGTCATAATCAATATAAGAGCTTTGATCATATTCAGCATGTCGGCATCGGCGGCAAAAGGACTGACTGCGGTAAAAACTGCCGGTATCAGAAACGCAAAAAAGATTATCAACCCCTCCAGAATAAAAAACAGTCTTCTTTTGTTGTTTATGCGGGGCAAAAAATGTGTTACGGTAAAAGCTCCGGACGCAGATCCCGCCATGAAAAATGTTACCAGAATTCCGATCCAGGCGAAAACATGACCGTAAAGAGCCTGAAAAACAAAAATAAGAGACAGGTCGAATATCATGCCCGAAAAACCGCTTGAAGCTATCGCTGCGGGAAGGTAGCGGCGGCTCGCGCTTCCTCTTTTTCTCCGGATAAAAATAACAACTGCAAAAAACAGGGCAGCCGCGCCGGTTAAATGCATTACCTTTAAACTGTCGGCCATTCTGAATAATTTTCTGAAAGAAGGATTGTAAACCGCATTCCAGTGAGAGAGAGAGTAGAATACTCCGGCAGGGTCCAGATCCCTGTTTATCCTTTTACTTCCGTTTTCAGTAAGTTCATAAAACCAGCCCGCCCAGCCCGGATGGAGGTCATTTCTTATATGCCTGGGAACAAATACATCCGCTTCAGGCATCCTTTCAAACACTCTTTCGGCAAGAATATCCTCGTTCATATTCAGAATGTCTTCCGATTCAGATGCAAGAAACAGATTCGAACCGTCTCCCGGAAAGATCCTTATATTTGGAAAAACTTCTTTTAAAGTATGATATATTGATGAATTAAGATCAACAAGCTCCTTTGAAAGATAGCCGAAAGATCCGGGAAGAGAGAAAACAACAATTCCGCCGTCACGGAGACTTCTTTTACAAAGATAAAAAAATTCCTCAGTAAAAAACCTGTTGCTTTGAAGATCAGATATTTCGTTTATACCTAGATAGATGATATCATAATACTGCCTGCCGAGCCTTAAATGCAGCAGTCCGTCAGTGTTAATTACTTTTACCCTATCATCAAAAAGCTCATATTCAGTCAATCCTGTGGGGAATTTTTTTATAACATCAATAAGCACGGGATCAAGTTCAGCATATTCTATTTTTTGTACCGAACTGTGCTTCAACGCTTCGGAAATTTTCCCTCCGGCGCCGTTACCTATCATCAGCATTATCTCAGGAAAAGGATGAGAAAAAGCGGGAATATGAACAAATCTTTCGATGTAAACCAGATCGGGATACGGCGCGAATATCCTTGGCGTACCGTCAAGAAAAAATGTATAGTGCCCCTCGCTTTCAGTTACGAATATGTTACCGTATTTCGAATTTGAATAATGAAGCGGTTTAAGGGGCGACCATTGTCTTTTTACAGAGTATATGTGAATTTTTTCTGTCAGATTCATCATCGGAGCGGCTGCAGAAAATACTAATATCGAAAGAAAGAATATGGTGAGTATTTTGAAAATAAAGCCGCCTTTGGAAAAATAATGTGATGTAAGAAGTAAACAGATAAGGCAGTTCAGTGCGAGTATTCCGGCACAGATCGTAAAAGAATTAAAGCCGGGTATCAGAACGAAAGACCATAAAAGACCGCCGGTAATTGTACCGAGTATCTCATGAGCATAAACCCTGCCTGATCCGCTCCTTACATCTTCTTTGGAAAACAATGAATACAGCCTGCATCCGAGTGTAAAAAGAGCACCGTGGGAAAAACTTACAGTAAGCAGGATCAAAAGAGATGAAAAGATAACCGGAAAGATACCTATGCTCTGAGCGACAGAAAGCGACAGAATGTTTCTTATGTCCCGAGTGAAAAATATCATGAAAGGCAATGAAAACGAAAACAGAAAAGTAAAAATGCAGTACAAAACGACTGTCTTTTTTTTTGAAAAAGAAACATTTCTGACCGAATAGCTGCCTAAAGCCTCAATAATCAGCCAATTCGCCAGAATTATCCCTATTGAAAATTCGTTCCCGGAGAATATTATCAGAAGTTCTCTGAGCAGAACGAGCTGCGCAATTATTCCGCCCGCTCCTGTCACCCATACTGCAGTGATAATTCTTTTCTTCATAGGTCTAGAAATACATTATATATCTGACATTACCGCCCCCGAATCCGTCAATAGTCGTAACATGACTCAGAGAAAGAGTCAGGCTGCCGGTTTTCCCAAAAAATATTTCGGCACTGATCTCGGCTTTATCCTCATAGGGATTGACTTCTTTGGTGTTATACGCCGCATTTTTTTCTTTCAGATCTATAAAAGACGAAAAATATGCAGCAGAATATTCGACTCTGCCTGAAATGTAATTCAGCCTTATCTCAGGCATCAGCTCATTTCGCCGGTAACTGAAAGGTGAAAAAAGTTTTCTTTCTGTTCTTAATCTGATATATCTCGTGCCTGTCGTAAAGCTCCAGTTTTCATTTATGCTGAAAATATTCCTGATGCCGAACTCATCTATATTATAGCTGTAAGCGTGATCTTTTTCCTGTTCTGCAAAAAATTCTTTCTCTGTAAATCTGTAAAAAAGCCCGTGTACTACCGCCAGATTTCTGCCGAACAGCTTAATATCAGCAAGAAAAACAGCCTTATTTGAATTGTATTCATGCCTGACAGTGCCGTTTGAAAGTAAATGATCGGAAAAGATCCGAACATGGCCTCTTCCCGCACTGCCCCAGGAACTTAAATTTAACGGCCCTGCACTTTTGCGTATATTCCACCCGACCTTTAAAGGGTCCTGTATCTGCTCACCTTTTACGGTGTTTCTTTTGTCATAGAACATATCCCCACCTGTAAGAGTGATCCCGATATACTCCTCTTTAGATTCACCCAGCCAGAGGATTTTCAGTCCGGCATCCATATTGTCCTTTTCAAAATGAGGTTTGAAGATCCCGCCTGCATAAAGTCCTTCTCTGACCCTCAAGGACAGGCCCAGATTCACTGATAATCTCTTTTCCGGATATATCCTTCCTTCGTAGTTTTTGTATATTCCTCTAAACTTTATTCTTTCCGAAAGGTTCTGATCGATAATAAGCTCTTCGTTCCTCAACAATATGGACTTGCCTATAGAGCCGTAGCTGAGCCTCATACCGTTTTTGCTGTATCTTGATCTGTTCCACAAGAGATCGCCTGCCGCGGAAAATTCATAATTAACCCTTTCATGCAGAAAAAGCCGGGGATGATCTATCCTGCGGTTGATACCGTCAGTATCAGATGGATAAACAGACGAAATAATGATAAAAGTAAGTAAAAAAAATCTATTCATTGTAATTTTCAAATTTGTTAAAAACTTCTTCAAAAGCTTCAAATACAGCTTCGGGGCTTGAATTGTGCAAAAGCAGGTTAAGGTCGGCTTTATTCCTGTATGCTACTTCAATAAAATGTTGTAATTCCTTTATAATTAGTTCTTTACTCATATTTTTATGGTCATAAAGAGTGGTATCCATTACAATAAGCGGTCTTTCGATGATGTCGTAAGCTTTCCTGTTGTCAAAATCCCATGGTTTAAAAGCTCTTCCCGTTCCGCACCGGAATCCGGGATGCCTTGAATAACCAAGAGAATGATCCTCCTTTATACCTGACTTTTCGAGTATGCTGAACGAGCTTCTGATATCGAACTGCAGAAAATGTGCTCTTCCTGCGTTTATACCAGTCTGATATTTTCTCTCCAGTTCGAATTTTTCACCTCTAATATTGTTTTCGTTAAGAAGAGAAAAATATCCGTAATGAAGACCTGCCTTTGCACCCTGCAGTATCAGGTTTTTAAATATGTTGATGTCTTTTCCGGTCTTTTTGAACCATCCGTCATTATAGGGACCTTCGGGTGATGTGAGAATAAAGAAGATCGGCTTATGCCCTGTTTTTTGAGCCAGCCTGAATATTTCGCTGAATTTGTCGTAAGGGTCTTTTCCGCCGGCAAGTTTACGCAAATACCTGAAAACATCTTTTACAAAAAGTAACGGGTTATGCCTTTTCAGAAGATGACCGGCAAACAGTCTGACAGTCTTTCCCGGCGTGAACAGTTCAAAAGAGTCAACATCGCACGAAAGTTGAATCTGTGTATTGTGATCTTTAAACTCGATAGAGGGATCGTATTTTTTTATCAGGCTTTTCAGCAATCCGATATATTCATCAACAACCGGTCTGTCTATAAACTTATGTTTAACTGCCAGACTTAAATTTCCGGGAAACCGCCCATGATCATCTTTATCTTTTATCGCAGCTTCCTCCCACCTGCTTATCAGAAAGAATATGCTTCCGAATATATCGGCTCCAAGGTATGCACCTTCATTCTTAATATCAAGTCTTCCAGATCCGTAAATAACAGGTATTTTATTTAAATAATCATAACTTACATAGCTTATATCATAAGGTATAAATTTTTCTTCTATATAGCTATTATTATTTCCTAATCCAAAAAAAAACTCATCTTGTATAGATATGGTTTTGCCGTTGGACAGTGTCATCTTATAATACGGATCCTTGTGGTATTCAATAATGAAATTGACACCGGTAAAATCTGAGATAATATCAGCTGTATATTTTTTTTCTTCGGCAAAACTTTCATGTATTTTCAGTTTTATATATTTCATTTTATTTAGCCCTTCTGATCAGATATATCCCGAAAAGACCGAAGATAATATTCGGAAACCAGGCCGATAATAAAGGAGGTATCTGCCCGACCGCTCCCCAGTTCTTGAACATTATAATAAATACATAATAAATAAAAGCTACTGCAACAGAAATTCCGAAATTGACTGAAGATGCACTTCTGGCTTTTCCCGTTCCCAGCGGTATAGCGATAAGTATAAGAACAAGAGTAATTGCGCTGTATGAGATTTTTGAAAGACGCTCAACCTCCCATTTCAAGGTTTCGGTGCCGAAACTTTTCCTTTTGGCGATATAATCTCCAAGCTCAAAATAGCCCATTTCAACCGGTTTAAGTTCTATTTCGAGTATATCGGAGGGTTCAAAGTCAAGAAACACCGCAAGCGAATCATAACGGTTGTATTCCATAGCTCCGTCTTTGAATGTGCGTTTTACAGCATCTCTCATCAGCCATCTTCTGCCGTCGTATTCCATTTTCTCTGCATCTATCCTGAAACCTATTACACCTTCCGATATGCCCTGAACCGAAACTCCGTTCGCAACATTTTTTATTCCGTCGAAAGTCCCGATATAAACCACACTACTTTTTTCCTGATAAACAAATTCATTCCTTCTCCTGCGGAATTTTGCCCTTCTGCCCATATAATAATCCCTGACCTCGTAGTGCTTTCTTGCCGCATAAGGCACAAGAGTCTCTGAAAAATAAAAATGGGCGGCAGAAAGGATAAATCCTGTTATGACCAGAGGTAGAGATATTCGCAGAAGGCTGACACCAGAGGAATTCATGGCCACTATCTCTTTATACTTAGTCAGATTTCCGAGTGTGAAAAGAAGCGACATAAACACCACTACGGGAAATATCTGCGATATTATCTCAGGTATTTTAAGGGTGTAATAGAGAATAAATCCCATCAGAGGCATATCGGCATCAAGGAACCTGTTGAGGTTATCGAAAAGATCAATTACCACATATACAAGTATCATGGCTACGAGTGCAACCAAAAGTGTGGCCGCGAATTTTTTCAGGATATATCTGTCGAGTATAGCCGTCATGACCTTTTACCAAAAATTTTGAATATACGCTGCAACGGCACACTTATCCATTTAAAGCTTATTTTGTATCCTTTTGAAGCGTAATATATGAGAAACATTCCCAAGACCCCGATAAAGAAATTCGCGTTCCACATTGCGTACAAAGGATCTATTTTTCCCCTTCCGGCAAGATCTTCGCCGGAAACAAGGAAAAACCAGTAAACCGTGAATACAAGAATACTCATTGTGGCGGAACCGCCCAGACCCGATTTTCCCGACATCAGTCCGAGTGGCGCACCGACAAGAACCATTACTATGCACGCAAACGAAAGAGCAAATTTCTTGTAATACTCGACTTCCACCTGAGCTATAAGCAGCGGAGAAGCTCTTCTCGCTTTCAGTCGTTCTATCTTTGCTTTTAAACTGTCCGTGCTTTTTTCCCTGTCACCCACATGGGCATTCTCCTGAACTTCAAAATCTACTCCGCTGACCTCTTTTGATATCTCCATTTTGGAAAATCTAGACATAAAATAGCCTTCGGGTTTCTGCGGATCGAGATTCGCGATCTCGCCTTCTTTTAATGTTATTATGTACCTGCTCGAAGATTCGTCATATACAACCCTGCCCGTATCGGCTGTTATTGTTCTTCTGTATTTCCCCGTACGCGAATTATCCAGAAGTATAACTTTATATAGTTCGTTTTTCTGATGATTTACCTTATCTGCTCTTATCACAAGACCGGGGATGTCGCTGACAAAAACGCCCGGCTCAATAACAGCAAGGGGTTTTTTTCTTGTTATTGCCCTTCTCATGACTTTATTACGGTGATTCATTTCCGGAAGAATATTATCATGAAAATACATCATCCCGACACTGAGAAGTATTCCTGCAAGCAAAGCAGGCAAAAGGGCCTGATATACGGATATCCCCCCGGACTGCATCACTGTCCATTCGTTATCCTGCGACAACCTGCCATACGCCATCAGCGAGGCGACAAGTACCGACATGGGAACGGCAAGAGCCAGTATCCATCCCATACTGAGATAGAAAAACTCGATTATTATGAGAATTTCCAGATCTTTACCGACAAAAGCTGTCATCATTTTCATGATAATGTTCAAAACGAACAGCGAAAGGATGAGAGCAAGCGACATAAAGAACGGAAAAAAGTGTTCTTTCAGTATGTAGGAGTAAAGAATTTTCAATTATCTATCTCTGAAAGCATTAATTCCACCGCTTTTTTCAGTTCAACATCATCATCTGACAGTATCTGATTAAAATCAGGATCGACGAAAATATCAGGCTCAATACCTGAACCTTCCAGGTTGGTCCCGTCAAGCTTAAACCATCCCACCCACGGCATTCTCATAGATGAACCGTCTATCAGGCTGTAGGGGCTTGTTCCTATAACTCCTCCCGATGTCGGTGTCCCCACTATCTTTCCTAATCCGAATTCTCTGTAAAGCGCGGGGAAAATCTCCGCATCTGAAAATGAGTGCCTGTTTATCATCAAAACCGAAGGTCTGTTCCACACCATATAAGGCTGCCTGCGCATCTGACTGTCATCCCATCTTGTAGTGTTGAAGGCATAATCTCTTTTTGAAAGAATGTTGATAAGTTCATCCGAAACATTCCCTCCGCCGTTGAATCTTATATCGATTATTATTGCTTCCTTATCGAAATTCTTAAGAAAAAGGTCATCTATGAACTTATTAAGAGGTCCCTGAGACATTCCTCTGATATGTGCGTAGCCAACTCTTCCGCCGCTAAGTTCATCAACGATTGCGGATCTTTCGTTGACCCATGTATTATACATAAGCATATAGTCTGATGAGAGTCCTTTTATTTCCACTTTTTTCGACTTATTCCTGCCTTCTCTGAACTCAAGCACGATCTTCTCATCCACTTTGTTCACAAGCAGTTCTTTTATGTCTGTACCTGCCGTGATCTTTTCTCCATCGATAGAAAGGAGTACATCTCCAGCACTGATACCGTGAACTGAGGATAGTATCGAGTTGTCATAGACCTTTCTGAGCGTTATACCGTTATCAGTCCTGTTCCTGTAATCGAACTGCACACCTATTGATGCGATCGGCAAAAACACTACCTCCTGATCGCGGTTCGGATAATAACCTGTATGAGATGAATTAAGCTTTCCTATCATTTCATCAACGATATTTGAAAATGAGGAAGCGTCGAGATTATATTTCAGGTAAGGCAGGAATTTTTCACGCAGTGCCTGCCAGTCAACACCGTGCATATCCGGATCATAGAAACGCCTTGCGTAAGCGGCATGTATCTGATCAAAAACCTTTTTGAAAACCGACTGCCTGTTGTAGGAATAGTTCAGGCTGAATGGGGTGTCCGTTACTTTTTTTGAACCTGTGTTCAGATTTCTTATTCTGCCGTTTTGAAGATAAAAAAGTGACGATGTCGAATCATTGAAAGATACGGATTCTATCCTTCCTCCGGTTATTTCGGAAATAACCTCGTCTTTTTTCCCCTCAAAATCGATTTTTCTCAAAAATATCCTGTCCTCAAAATCATTTATGTAAAAAAGGCTCTTGTCCCTTGCGAATCCTACGATATAGCTTGTACCAGGCCTTGATATCAGCTCTGTTTCATGCTCGCGAAGATCTCTTTTTACAAATTCCGAGACCTTCTTATCCTGTGCATCATCTTTTTTGTCTGTTCCTTTTCGAAAAATATCTTCCCATTTGTCCTTTTCAAAATGAAATTCGGTCAGTTTTTTTAATTCACTGCGGTAAATTGTACCGTTCCTGTTGTAAAATAAGAACTCCTCATCAGGATCAAGATTCAGATTCCACAACCATCCGAGATTTGAAAGCAGTCTTTCTTTTTTTTGTGTTCTCAGACTGTATATGTATATATCCCTGTTGCGCATCCCGCCCTCGGTCACATTATAAAAAACATAGTTGCCGTCATTTGAAATGATCGCGTTATGGACATTAAGTTCGTCTTCGATAATAATAAAACTGTCCTTTTTTTCATCTTTCAGGGCAAGCCTTGTCCGATCATTATCTTCTGTGTAATAAACAAAAAGTCTGTTCCTGTCTGTCCTCAGCCGGTTCACCGACTTATCAGAACTCCATTCCACCGGAACAGGTTCTCTGATGTCTCTCGCAGATGTTCTGAATAATTTAAATTCCCCTTCTTTCATTGATGTGAAATAAACAGTATGATTATCATCCATTATAACAACATCACCTATACCTCCTGCGTTTTCAGTCAGCCTTCTTACCTCTCCGCCTTCAAAAGGAACGGCAAAAAGGTCATATTTATATCTGAATGCGATCCAGTCCCCTTTTGCTGAAGGTGAGATCAGATCGGTCGAAGAGGCTTTCAGGTCATTCACATTATCGGAAAAATACACATCTTCCCTTATAACAACATCAAGCTTCTGAGCTTCTGAATTTCCCGGATCAAGCTTCCATATTTCGTCGAAGAATTCAAACACCATCCTGTCATTCTCTCTCGCTATGGAAATATCTCTTGCTGACCATGTCTCGAAATTTGTCAGCTGAACCACTTCCGGATCTTCTTTTCCTATCTCAGATTCGGGAAGATTTACTATCTGAAAAAAATCGCCGTCAGAACTGCAAAAATAGACACCTTTGCCCGTTTTGGAAAAAACAGGGTACCTTTCAGTGTATTCACTGTCGTATATCATAGTGTAGGAGTCATTTTCGAAATCATAGAGGTGAATGCTTCCTCTTCGGCTTCCTGTCATTCTCTCTCTATAAGGATCGCCGTTATGCGAAAAAACAAGCCTTTCATTTTCGCTGTCCATATCTGCGAACACAAACCCGATGGCATTAAGATCTGTAAGCCCGCTCCCGTCAATATTCACTCTGAACATTTTTGTTCCGATAAAAGGAAATGATCTTGACAGAAGAAGATGTTCCGAGTCTTTGAACCAGTCAACGACCGTGTAGTTTCCTGTCAGAACTTTTACTGCTGTTCCGCCTTCGGCAGGAATGTAGTAAACAGAATTATAGCCTTCCCTGTTCGAATTGAAGGCTATAAGGTTTCCGTCCGGTGAATAAGCCGGAAAAGATGCGGAACCGGGTACGGATGTCAGTCTTCTTGCCATTCCACCCTCAAAAGGAACCTTCCACAGATCGTTCCTGTATTCAAAACAGACAACTGTTCCGTCCGGCGAAATTGCAGGATCCCTCATAAACTTAGGCTCGAACGCCATAAGCGACGCTAAACTAAGCAGTATTATCGCGGTTTTTATCATATCAGATCTCCAAAGATTTTTAAACTGTTAAAATATAAATCAAAATACTGAAATATGGAAATTGAAAATCCTGTTTGTTTTGTTTATATTTCCGTCGAAATTAATTGGGAGTGAAAATTTATGTTCTTCGATCCGCTTTACATGCTGATAATTCTGGTAACACTCGTTCTTTCCGGAATCTCATCCATGAAAGTAAAAACAGCTTTCGCACAGGGAAGTAAAATACCCCTTTCAAACGGCATGACAGGAAGAGATGTTGCATCAGCTCTCTTAAATTCCGCCGGGATAAATGATGTCAAGATAGAAATGCACGGCGGTTTTCTGTCCGACCACTATAATCCTCTTACAAAAACTCTTGCTCTGAGCAAAGATGTTTATCACGGAAGGAACGCTTCGGCGGCCGGTGTCGCTGCACATGAGGCTGGACACGCAATCCAGCACGCACAAAATTATACTCCGATGTATATCAGGAGCGCTATAGTCCCTGCGGCACAGATAGGCAGTTCTCTCGGGCCGTATATGGTCATATTCGGTATTATTCTCGGAGCTGCAGAAGGTGCAGGGATGGGTTATATGCTTGCCGTTACCGGAGTTATGCTTTTCGCAGCAGCCACTTTGTTTTCAATAGTCACCGTACCTGTTGAATTTGATGCGTCTTCAAGAGCAAAAAAGCAGCTTTACAGCCTCAGGATAGTAACAGGCGACAGAGAAACGAAAGCAGTAAGCTCTGTACTTACGGCGGCCGGCCTGACTTATGTTGCCGCAGCGGTGGGAGCAGTACTGAACCTTCTCTACTGGGCTTATAGAGCCGGTCTTATCGGCGGAAAGCGCGGAAGATAAAGCAAATGCTTCAATAAAACAAAAAAGCCCGGAAATTTAACCGGGCTTTTTTCGCATCAACTATTAACTAGAACACATATGTCAGGCCGATGCCGAGGACTTCCTTATAAACCACTTTCATTCCCGGCTGATTTATTAGGCTGAATGTTACATTGGCACTGATATACTGATTAACTTTCATTGCAAGCAGGTTGTCCCATGTGATATAAAGATTCTGAGGGTTCTCATCATAGTTGGAGAATGCTTCGGCTTTTGTTTCGAATTTTACATTTTCCATCAGAGGCTGTTTGTAAACAACTCTCATATATCCGCCGAGATCACCGTCAGTATCATCTTTTGTTATAACAGCTCTGTAGGTTACTGGAGAGATAAAAGCCGTAAGTCTGTCGCTCGGTTTATAATCCATACCGATTGCGAACAGAACAGTACCGGGATTAAGGAACTCTGATGTTGTAATCCCTTCGACCTCAGTGGGTGTCATCTGCGATTTAAAGTTGAACAATGCCGCGTAATACCAGTGAGAAAATGCCTGCCTGCCGTATTTTGATGTAAGGTCTATCTTGTCGTCCGACTTGACGAGATCTTCAGTATCTATTTTCGAGAATCCGTAACCGAGCTCCAGAGTATTATCCCAGACATTTGCTCCGTCAGAATAATTGGCGAATATATTTACCAGAGATGTTAATGTCATAGAATTAGTCCCTCCCGAAGGCCAGTTGGAAGAAAACGCTGCCTGCGAGAAATTCACATTCACAACTCCGCCGGTTTTCCAGCCCGAATCAGTTGCTTTAAGCTTAGCTCTTAAGTCATCTTCAGCTTCCGTAGTCTGCGAAAATATTGAGGCTGTCAATAGCAGCCCGATGAGTAACGACATCATTTTTTTCATTACTCTGCCTCCTTATTTATTATTGTGTAAGTGTACATCCATCTGCGGGAAAGGAATATTCAAATTGTAATCTTTGAATCTCTTGTAAACTTTCTCGTTCATATCGAAGAAAACGCCCCAGTAATCAGCCGCGTTGACCCATGCTCTGACCGCGAAATTCACCGAGCTGTCGCCAAGCTCCACAAGACCGATGAAAGGTTCAGGATCTTTGAGTATTCTTGAATCTTCGGCAATAAACTCGTTCATGGCCTTTTTAAAATTCTCCATGTCATCGCCGTAAGCGATCCCGAATTTCCAGTCAACTCTCCTCTGCGGTTCTTTTGAGAAGTTCGTCAGAGAACCTGTAGAAAGCGGTCCATTCGGAATAATTATCAGCTTTTTGTCAACTGTGTTCAGATGCGTAGTGAAGATCGTAATTGCCTTTACCGTACCCATATATCCCTGAGCTTCGATGAAATCACCAACACCGAAAGGCTTGAAGATAAGAATTATAACTCCGCCGGCAAAATTCTGCAATGTGCCTGAAAGAGCCATACCCACTGCCAGACCTGCAGCACCGAGAATAGCGATGAACGATGTCATCTGGATGCCGATCATTCCCATAACACTGATGATCACAAGAACTTTCAGGATCGTATTGGCCATACTCTTCAGAAAAGGCACTAGAGAAGGATCAATTTTCCTCTTTTCCAGCATACCGCCGAAACCTTTCGTGATCATTTTCACTATCCACATACCTATGATCAGAACTATGATAGCCCCGATCAGTTTAGGTCCCCACTGCATACCGAGATCAACAAATTTCTCGACATAAACCTCTGCGTTCTGAACCTGTTCATTCATCTGAAACCTCCCTCTTCATTTTCTTTGCAGTTACTTACTAGTAATTATAGAAATCCATTCTTCTCTTAAGCCATTCGCGGTGCTCGATCGTATCTTCAATGAGCATTCCGAAAACCTTTTCAATTGCAGGAGCATCGGAAGAAAAATTTCCGAAGAATCTGTCTTCAAGTATGGAATTTTCCTGGTCAAAGGCTATAGTGTAAGCCTCTTTATGCGTTATCTTAAACTCTTTACAATAGTGAATCATCTCTGCAACATTAATAATGGCTTTTAGAACCAGATCCGGACTGTAAGAAGGTTTACTGAAAATTATTGTACCGTCATTCATCTTCTTAATAATATCCTTCAGCCAGTATTCATGCTTTCTTTCTTCTTCCGCCATGAACGGCCATAGCTCATCATTCGGAAAAATATGCTCAAAAAGCTTATAAAGATTGGAAAGCTGTCTTTCGTATTCCGAATGAAGCCCGATGTAATGATAGATTATAAACTCCACAGAAGCTTCTTCAGGAAGAGAAATATCTTCCATGATTTTTACCGCTATCTGTTCTTTTTCCTGCTCAAAGGATTTTATCTCATGGTCTGAAGATTCCGACCTGTTTTTAAGCTCAGCATGACTTTCGCTAATTTTTGATATTGTTTGCTTATACTGCTCGATCCACTCACTGTCGTTTTCCTCAAGGTAAGTCTGTACTTCATCCTGTTTTCTTTTAAGAACTGTAAGTTTTTTTATGTCAGGCTTTTCTTCCTTTCCTGGTCTATTATTGTTTTGAACAGGTTGATTCGAATGTGCTTTTTCCGCTTCTTTTTTCAAACCGGCCTTTTTTTTGTTTTCAATGTATTTCTCTTTCTGCTTTTTGTATTCCCCGAAAGCTTTCTTAAGCAGCTCACTATGTTCTTCAGTATCTTTTTTCAACTTGTTCAGCGTACCCCGAATGCCTTTTGAAGGGGATGTAAAACCATCCAGGAAGTTTTTTTCGAGCATGCCATTCTCAATGCTTACGGCGAACTCGAACACCTGTGAAAGTTTTCTTCTTTTTTCTTCGATAGCAGTTTTTTCGGAAGATATCTTTGCTGTAGATTCCATGTAAGCCTTAATCGAAAGTCCCTCTGCGGTAAATGTGATGCTTTCGTCACTTACATTATCGGCAATAGACCTTAACCACATCGCATGTTTGCTTTCTTCTTTGGAAAGATAGTTCCATAAGTCTTTATTCGTAAATCTCTGCGCCGCCGCGGCATAAAAGTCTGAGATCGCTTCTTCGTGCAGAGCCATTATTTCTATCAGATCATTGTATTTTTCGTTATTCATAATCTCTCTCTTTTTATTTGCGATTAAGAACACTTCTGAATCATATTTTGTATTTTGAAGCCTCAAGAATTATCATGTCTCTGTGTTTTTCGGAATCTTGTATAAGAATTTCTATCGTGCTTTTTAAAGTCTCGGAATCGGTTTCGAAATAGGTCAGATACTCTTTTTCATATAGCGAATTCTCAATTTTCTCGGCGTATAAAAATGCTTCTGTTATTGATATAGGATCCATCTTTATCTTTTCAACGAAATCTCTAATAGTTTTTACCGCTTTTTGTACTTTTTCAATCAGGAAAGAACAGTTCTCATAACCGACTTCGCCTGCCTTAAGCTTTGCTGCCAGACCTTTAAGCCAGCTGGAATGTTTTTTCTCTTCTTCAGATAGTGTTCGCCACAGACTGCAATAAGAATATTGTTCCGCAAATTGATCGTAAAGCTCCATAATGGCAGTTTCAAAATCGGCCTGACTTATAATGAGTTTATACCTGTTCCCTTTGTCTTCAGTCAATATTGTACCCTCAAGTTTTTTCACAGTTCATCCGGCTATAAGTTTCTTGGCTTCTTTCAGATCTTTTGCATAAGCATCGGCACCGGTTTTTCCCCAGAGACCGGGATTGTCGTTAAAAACTTTCCCGCCG